>NZ_JAAHHZ010000009.1:0-55444 GCF_010672005.1 Moorena sp. SIO4A5
ATGGCATTGATCCCAATCCCCAAGGTACTCAAGTTGACTATATTTGGGTACCGGGTAGCTTTGAAATTTCATTGATGGCTCGCCAAGCTGCTCTTAGCGGTCGTTATGATGCAGTGATTTGCTTGGGCTCAGTGATTCGGGGTCAAACTCCCCATTTTGATTATGTCGCTGCTGAAGTAGCCAAGGGCATTGCTGCTGCCGGTTTTCAAACCGGGGTACCTGTTATTTTTGGTATTCTAACCGTAGATACCATGCAGCAAGCTCTAGAACGGGCGGGAATCAAGAGCAATAAAGGTTGGGATTATGCCATGAATGCCATAGAAATGGCTAACCTGATCCGGAGTTTTCGGGGTCAAGAGTCAATATTAGGCTATGAAGAGTCTGAACAGGGAACTTTGGGCCAACAAACTCTACCATTCTCGACAAATTGGACAATTGCTTCAGAATCTGACCCTGATTCCTAACATATGAGTTAATCTTGGAACATTTTCCTAATTTTCTTGAATCTGAAAACTCAGTAGAAGGGGTTGACAAATTTTGGCGGATCTGACATACTAGAAGGAGATAAGTTGAGGTGCGGGTATAGCTCAGTGGTAGAGCGTCACCTTGCCAAGGTGAATGTCGCGCGTTCGAATCGCGTTACCCGCTTGCGAATAGTAAATAAACCTGTCAGACCTAGAGTAAGGGAACCTGAGGGAGGCTGTGTTAAGCTTAAGCATCCCACTTGATGCCAACCGTGGCAATGAATAAGCTTATATAATAGATGGGGACATGCTTGGCTTTGTAGTGTCCCTATATTTAATTAAATCAAGCAGCACTACCAACCAATTAAAGGTTTTTTGATAAACCTAACCACCTAGTTTAAGCCTAGGCAATTCCCGGTAATTTCTGGGATTGCCGACTAGGTTGCAGACTAAGGATTTGTTTCCTACGTTGTTTTGGTCAAGATACCCAAGGATGAACTCCAGTCCCTGGCTCTATCGTTAACCATTAAGGTGAAGGCAAATGTGTGGTTAACCTAACAAGCTATTACAACCTTGTCGAGGAAAACATTACCGAATTGAGATGCACTAAAAATGCAGAATTATGTATTTGTCATTGACACAAACAAACAACCATTAAACCCCATTCCACCAAAGAAGGCACGAAGGTTATTAGACAAAGGCAAAGCGGCGGTTTTTAGGATGTACCCTTTTACTATTATTTTGAAAACTGCGATTCTGCAAAGCCGACGCTGCGCGAACGAGAATCCTGTTGTTACCAACTGTCAACTAAAAATTGATCCTGGTAGCCAGGTCACTGGGTTTGCTCTAGTCCAAAACAATCAGGTTATTTGGGGAATGGAATTAGAGCACAGGGGAGGACTAATCAAGAAAAAACTAGAATCTAGAAGAGCTGTAAGACACCGAAGACGTAATCGCAATACCCGTTACAGAAAGCCAAGATTCCTTAACCGCAAACGTTCAGAGGGCTGGCTTCCACCTAGTTTAGAGCATAGGATTTTGACTATTGAGACTTGGGTAAAACGATTAATCAAATTTTGTCCGGTTAACGAGATTTGGATCGAAAGAGTTAAATTTGATGCTCAAAAGATGCAGAATCCTGAAATCAGCGGCGTTGAGTACCAGCAAGGTGAGCGACGCGGATATGAGGTGAGAGAGTACTTACTAGAAAAATGGGGAAGGGAATGCACTTACTGCGGTAAACAATCCGTACCATTGCAAATCGAACACATTCACCCAAAGTCTAAGGGAGGAAGTAATCGGGTGAGCAATCTTTGTCTAGCCTGCGAGAAATGTAATCAACGGAAAGGTAATAAACCAATAGAAGAGTTTTTGAACAAGAAACCAAGCTTACTTCAGAAAATCAAGACCAAAGCCAAACAACCATTGAAAGATGCAGCGGCAGTCAATGCAACTCGCCAAAAATTAGTAAAAGTGCTTCGAGCAATCAAGTCTGTGGTTACTGGAACCGGAGCACAAACCAAGTACAACCGGACTAAGTTAGGTTTTCCTAAAGAGCATTGGATTGACGCTGCCTGTGTTGGGGATATTGAGCCTTTATGGTTAAGGACAAATCAACCACTATTAGTTACCTGCAAAGGGCAGGGAGGTAGACAGAAGGCAGCGCTCAATAAGTATGGCTATCCCATTAGGCACAACCCATTAAAGCCGATTAAGGGCTGGTGCAGTGGAGATATAGCCAAGAATGTGTTAACCGGTGAGTTTGGAAGAGTCAACCCTAGGAGTAAAAGCAATTCTTTCAATTACACAGTTCCAGGGAAAAAGGCCGTGAGCTTACACGTTAAAAATTTGACTAAAGTCCATAAAAAAGATGGATACGTTTACAACTTTTGCAAATAAATACCAGGAATTACCTGGGAATAATCGTCCTATCCCATCCAGATGTCTTTTGGTTTTTAATAACGCTTGTGCAATCTCAAAAAGGTCAAAAGATTGACTTAAACTCTGAGTATCCCTGCCCTTGTCGGCGTCGGGGTCATTTAGTGCCAATTACACTGACAGAAGCCCTTGGCTGCCATCGCTGTCAGCAAATTTTTGTGGTAGACGAAAGTGGTTATGTGATTGAGCAACTATCCACCCACTACCCCTATAAAAAAGCTTGGCGTTGGACAGGACATCGTTGGAATACAATCCATGGTAGTCTTGGGGAAAGCTACTTACCTGTAGCGTTGGGTATTGTATTAGTTCTGCTGATTGTCTGGTTGCCTTTGGCACTTCACTCCCAAAAAGGGCCAGGTATCATAGTCTGGGCATTACTGGCAGTACTGCTAGCAGTACTTCCGGCTATGATGGTTTGGCTAGCTTACCGGCGTTAATAAACAATGAACACAGACTCTGGGAGCAAGGCCTCGAAGTTACATGATTTAATGGCCAGTGTCCACCATGCTTCTCGGGCATTGGCAAACACCAAGGGAGAAGAGCGCTCTCGTGGCATCGAGGCCATGGCTCAAGGAATGCGAAATTCCTTTGATGATATTTTGGAAGCTAACACCCTAGATCTGGAAACCAGTAGGGACATGGCAGTGCCAGACCTAATTTTGGACTGGCTGAAGCTAACACCAGAAAGGCTACAGATGGCTATCGGGATCCTGGAAAGGATTGGAAAGTTATCTGATCCAATCCGGCGGGTAATGAACGCTTCCTATCAAACTGACCAATCTCAGACCTACTGTCAGCTAATGCCGTTGGGAGTGATTGCTCTAATTTATGAGGCATTCCCTGAACTAGGTGCAATTGCCGCAGGCTTTTGTCTCAAAACTGGTAACTCCCTGATTCTCAAAGGCAGTAGCGAAGCCAGTCAATCTAACCAGGTGATTGCTCAAGCGTTGCAAAATGCTTTGGATGAGGTCGGTTTGCCAACGGGATGTCTGGAACTATTCCCCTCTGGACAGGGAGCTTCGATTCGGGATTTGGTCACTCAAAATCCATATCTGAATTTGGTAATTCCCCACGGACGACCAACCCTGCTCAAGCAGGTGATCCAGCAATCAACTGCACCAGTTTTGCAATCGGCCATTGGTAACTGCTACCTTTACTGGTCTGCTAATGGTAACGTCGATCTGCTTAGGCATATGGTTTTAGATAGCCACGCCAGTCAGCCGGATCCCGTCAATGCTATTGAAAAAATTCTGATTAATCAGAATCAAAAAACCTCTGCCTTAGTTACCCTGTTGAACAACCTCAAGGAAAACGGTTTTGAACTCAGAGGTGATGCCAATCTAGTGGCTAAGTTTCCTGAACAATTGACCTTGGCAGCAGAATCCGAGTGGGGTCAAGCCTACTTGACCAAAACTATTGCGTTGAAAGTGGTAGATTCTATAGAATCAGGCATTGCTTGGATTAATCAATATAGTAGTGGTCATGCTGACTGCCTGGTGACAGATTCTTATCAGGAAAGCCGTCAGTTTGCCTTAGGTGTAGATAGTGCATCGGTTTACATTAATTCTTCACCAAGATTTTCACGGAATCCGCAACCAGGAGACTCCGTGTTTCTAGGTATGTCTAATCAAAAAGGACATTCTCGCGGCATGATTAGCCTGGAGACTCTCACTACCCTTAAACACGTAGTTCAGGGTAATGGGCAGTTTTAGGCGTTGGTCATTTGACCATTGGCTGCTCTTAAGCGGGAGGGGATCAATCGATCCATCCAGTATTCCAAATAGGCTCGATTTTCCTCAAGTTCAGCAGGATCCGTGGTATCCATCGGATGAGGTGCTAGCCCCAAAATCGCAGCTGTAGTGACACAAAACATAGATTTCTGGAAAGTTTGGCAAATTTTGACCCGCAAGTCAATTTCACCCCGATGCGATCGCATAAAAAAATCGCTGAGATACTTGGGTAGATAATGCCTCATATCCTGCATCAGCAATGTCGGTGGAATTCCAGCACCACCAATAGGCAATGGGTCAGCATACAATGCGCCATAGGTAAATCGGGTTTGATCTGGGGAAATCTGGTAGGCTTGGGCATTCAGAGATACTGTCCCCAGAAAGGGTGTTCCCCGGAAGAAAATTGCCTCTACATAGGGTACTCCTGTATCAGACAAGAAAGTCAAACCAACCGATTCGGGAATAATCTCATACCTTTGAGCGCCAATCTGAGGGGCATAGGTAATGGGTTTGTTTGCTGCTGCGACTAACCCTGCTTTAATATGGTCTACTACTTGGGGAATCGACTTAATTTCCCCTTCGTCATAGCCCTGAGATAGGGACATGAATATATCACTCATCACCCGCCAGAATTGCCCTAATCCACTGGTATAGGCAAGCATTCGCACTTGTTCGGGCAGGAATTCAGGAAATAGCTTGTTCATTCCCAGCATCAAGGGATTGCTCTTAAACTTTGCCTGAATTGCTTCGGCACATCGCTGCTCAAATTCATCGGTATCGAGATGAGTATCTAAGCCCCCACCACCGTGCCATAACATCGAGCGCATACAGTATTCAGCGTACTCAAAGTTAATTCGGTCGTGCCACCAATGACGTAAAAGCTTTGAGAATGAAATGTCGCCATTGAAGTATTTAAAGAAGGGAAAAAATACTAAAAATTGATGATCTGCAGTGTAGATAAGATTGCGGGAGTAAGCATCTAAAACAATGCCGTAGCTGTGAAGTATACCGACTACTTCCATCAGGTTTT
Source organism: Moorena sp. SIO4A5 (assembly GCF_010672005.1). Taxonomy (NCBI): domain Bacteria; kingdom Bacillati; phylum Cyanobacteriota; class Cyanophyceae; order Coleofasciculales; family Coleofasciculaceae; genus Moorena; species Moorena sp. SIO4A5. The sequence goes on from NZ_JAAHHZ010000009.1 coordinate 5,163, forward strand.
CTGGGGAATCCGATAGCAGGGCACTACCAGTTTGTAGTCGCTTTATATACTCCTCTAGGGGATGAGTTCGTTTCGTTTTCTGGCTAACTAACATAATAATTAGGGTGAAGGGTGAAGGTTGAAAGTTGTTGAAGGTTGAAGGTTGTTTAAGGTTGAAAGTTTAAGGTTGAAGGTTGTTTAAGGTTTAAAGTTTAAGGTTTAAAGTTTAAGGTTTAAAGTTTAAGGTTTTTTAGGTGTTGAACGCGCACGCGTGGCCTTTTGGCTAAGGTTGAATGCGTTCGCTGAAAGCGGGCCTATCGGCAGAGCCGTTCGCCTTTGGCGTGGCCTACGGCCTCCGCTACGCGAACGTCCATCGCATTCAACCAGCTAACTTTCAACCAGCTAACTTTCAACCTGTTAACTTTCAACCTGTTAACCTACCCTACACCGAACGCCAAGGGCAAACAACCTGTTAACCTTCAACTATTGCTTGATACATTCACAGCTACATTCGGTGGTGTCGTTACCAAAGTTGCTGTGATCGGTTCACTTAAATTAAGTAACCATCCTGGTTGTAGTCCCAGAACCACAATCAATAGTGCTAAAACCAGCCCTGGTAATTGTTCTGTGAACTTAACGGTTGGTAAATCAGTTAAATGGTTAGCCAGACGACCAAAGAAGGCTCCACCAACTAGTTGTAAAAAGTAAACAACCGTTAAACCGGTGCTGAGCATGCATAGGATAGTTGGGATTGGTAATACCTGGAGACTACCCCAGTAGACCAGAAACTCAGAGATAAATCCCACCATGCCAGGGATACCAGCACTAGCCATTACACCAAGCACTATCAAACTACCAACTACTGGCATACCCCGTTCCGGATTTAATAGACCATTGAGGATAGTGATATCCCGTGAGCCAGTTTTCTTATAAATGATACCGACTAATAAAAACAGTAGCGCTGATATTAAACCGTGACTGATCATATGCAAAACTGAGGCTACCAACGCTAGCTTAGTGGCAGCAGCAGCAGCTAACAGAATGTATGCCATGTGAGCGACAGAACTATATGCCACCATTTTTTTCATATCTTTCTGGACAATGGCATTGAATGCTCCGTAAAGGGAACTCACTGCTGCCCAAATTCCCAACCAAGGTGCCAGAATTGTCCAAGGTTCCGGAAACAAACCTAAGCCAAACCGCAACAAACCATAGGTACCTAATTTCAGGAGCACACCAGCTAATAGAATTGAAACTGGGGTTGATGCTTCCACGTGGGCATCTGGCAACCAGGTATGGAATGGCACAAAGGGAATTTTAATCCCGAAGCCAATTAGAACCGCTCCTAAGAGAATTAATTGCTGAGCAACGGGTAGTAATGATGCCAGCTCCCTGGTCTCGGCGTAGCTAAAGCTAGAGGAACCACTCAAAAACACTAAGCCCAGGAATGACGCTAGAACCAAGGCTCCGGAAAGGGCTGTGTAGAGGAGAAACTTGGTTGCAGCATAGCCTCTGCGCTTACCCCCCCAAATTGCAATCAACAAATATAGGGGAATCAGTTCCAGCTCATAGAAGATAAAAAACAGCAGTAAATCCTGAGCTAGGAAGGCACCGGCAACAGCGCCATTTAGCAACAGCATCAGAGCGTAATACAACCTAGGGCGAATGACGTTGGAATCTGTGCAGTACAGGGCAATTGCGGTTAGCAGACCATTTAGGATTAGTAAGGGCAACGATAGACCATCTACCCCTAAACTATAGGTCAAACCAATCACCTGAATCCAAGGAAGATTTTCCTGAAATTGTAGATTCACGTCACCGGGGTTAAACATGGTCATCAATATTACTGACCAGAGGAAAATACCACCAGTAACCACCAAGGCAACTTGACGAGCTGCTTTAGCAGTGACATTCCCGGGCCAAAACCCCACTATCGCGGCACTCAGTATTGGTACCAAAATCAAGGCACTCAGCATAAATCGACCAGTCTCCTAATCATTTGTTTACTTGTTGTTATGGGGTTGGTTTGTTGAAGGTTGAAGGTTGGTTTGTTGAAGGTTGAAGGTTGGTTTGTTGAAGGTTGAAGGTTGGTTTGTTGAAGGTTGTTTGGTTGAAGGTTGGTTTGTTGAAGGTTGTTTGGTTGAAGGTTGAAGGTTGGTTTGTTGAAGGTTGTTTGGTTGAAGGTTGTTTGGTTGAAGGTTGTTTGGTTGCAGGTTGTTTAGTTGAACGCGATGGACGTTCGCGTAGCGTCGGCTCTGCCGATAGGCCCGCTTTCAGCGATCGCGTGGCCTTTTGGCCAAGGTTGATTGGTTGAACGCGATGGACGTTCGCGTAGCGTCGGCTCTGCCGATAGGCCCGCTTTCAGCGATCGCGTGGCCTTTTGGCCAAGGTTCAACAGTCAAAGGGCTAACTTTCAACGGGCTCACCTTGGCCTATTGGCCACGCTACGCGAACAACCTGCTCACCTTCAACCTGCTCACCTTCAACCTGCTCACCTTCAACCTGCTAACTTTCAACCTGCTCACCTTCAACCTGCTCACCTTCAACCTGCTCACCTTCAACCTGCTCACCTTCAACGGGCTAACCTTCAACGGGCTAACCTTCAACGGGCTAACCTTCAACGGGCTAACCTTCAACCTGCTAACCTTCAACCTGCTAACCTTCAACCTTTAACTAATGACCTATCAACAAAGACCACTGCTCCAAAGACCACTGACTCAAAGACCACTGATTCAAGGGCCAGGTGATGAAGATTGCTAATAAGCTGATTCCTAAAAGGATAGTCAGTACATAAAACTGTGATTTACCGGAAACGCTGTATTTTAAGCTTTGACCACTAAATACTGTTCCTAAACCAACCAGATTGACTAACCCATCAACGATATATCTATCAACCCAAGCTGTAATCTTGGAAAATAGGAGAACAGCAAACACGATGGTGTAACGATACAGTTCGTCCAGGTAAAAGTCATAGGCGAATAGGTCTTGGAACAATTTCAACGGCATCCGAATTGACCGCGACCAGGTTCTGGGTAGGTAAATTAAAGCCCCTGCAGTGCAACCTACGACACCAGAGATTATCAAGGTTACCTCGGCTAGGAGATTGAGATCCTCCCATTCCGATAGCAATTCCATCGGACGTATTAGCACTGGTACCAGCAATGTCAGTATGGTTAACGCTACCATTGGTAAGGCCATAGCCCACGGTACTTCTGGTGCTCGACGGGTCTTCGCTTGGGGTTTCCCTAGGAAAACTAGCCGAAACACCCGGACTAAACCTAAGGCAGTAACTGCGTTAACGAAGAGAAAGGGTATGACCAGAAGAGGGGCATCAAACCAAAAGGCGTTAATCCCTTCACTCATTGCCCAAAAGCCACCCAGGGGGAAAAGTCCAATCAGACCAACGATACCCACGGCAAAGGCAGTGCTAGTAGCGGGCATTTTTGACCCTAAGCCCCCCAATTCAGCTAAATTTTGGTTATTAGTGTTGAAGATTACCCCCCCGATGCTCATAAACATCAAGGCTTTAGCAAAGGCATGGGCAACCAGTAAAATCACACCAATATCAGCGCGCTGCATTCCAACCGCGATAAATACTAAACCAATGTAAGCGCTGGTGGAATGGGAAAGCGATCGCTTAATATCGATTTGTGCGATCGCTACCATTGAGGTGCCTAGTGCTGTGATAGTACCAATAACTACTAACACCGATAAGGTCAACGGTGAGACCATGGTCACGATCGGCACCAGTTTAATCAGCACATAAGTACCACAAGTCACCACCAAGGAATTCCGCAGTACTGAAGCGGGATTGGGTCCCTCCATCGCCTCATCCAACCATAAATTCAAGGGGAATTGGGCACATTTACCAATTGGACCAGCAATCAAAGCCAATCCCAGTAAGTTACCCACTAGTGGCGGTAGATTAGCTGAATAAGCCCAGGTATACAAGTCTGAAAAGGTTAAGCTTCCCGCAAAGGTGGCTAAGCTCACCACCCCAACTAGCAGCAAGATATCTCCTACACGCTTGGTTAGAAAAGCATCTCGGGCAGCTTTGAGTGCTAAAGGCTGAGCGTACCAAAAACCCACAATGAGCAAAGTACACACCGTGAGCATCTCCAACAGAGCATAGGTCAGGAATAAGGAATTACTCAAGACAATTCCGATCAATGCCCCTTCAAAAAATCCCATCAGGGCAAAGAAGCGAGCTAATCCCCAATCTTTCTCCATATATCCGAGAGCATAGAGTTGCGCCAATAGACTTAGGCTGGTGATAAACTCCATTGCTGCAGTACTCACTGGTGAGACTTCCAGAACAAATGATATGTCAATATCAGCAACCATTAGCCAGTGAAACTCTATCTCTTGCACCGCTTCCTGTAATGAAGCTTGGAAGATCAGCCAGCCATGAATGCAGGCGAAAAGTGTCATCAACAGGTTAAAGTAAGCCGCTGGTCTCGGTCCCGTACGACGCACTATTCCTGTTGCCCAGGGGATAGTTAAAAATGCCCCAATCCAACTGTAAATGGGAACTACCCAAATCGTCTGAGTAAGCAACTCAGTCATCACGCCTTGACCTCATCATTTCTGCAATCAATTAAATAAAAATCGGTACTAATTAGCCCAAACGTCTTTTTAAAGTGACGATTTTCCTCGGTTTACAGCTAATAATGTGGTGATTTGTCTTAAATCATTACTATTTTTACAACTTTATCAGTTAAGGGTTATCTTGGACATAATCCAGGCTTATTTTTTCCGAATATTTTTTTGATTATTACCATAAAACACTGCTTTTGGAATCATGACAAGTAACCTTTATAGAACCCATCAAGCTAACTTATTCAAGGTCAAGTCTGGCTTGACAACCGATCAAGCTAAGGGATTAAAGCTCAAATCAGGCTTGACAACCCATCTATCCACCCATCTATCCTTAGTCAGGTTAGAGCGACCCAGTTCCCAGTGCCGTAACCCAGGAACTCGGTGACCGCACTCAAATTCTGGCGCTTAGTGAGGATTACTTATCTAAAAGTTATAAAAAAATTATAAAACAAAAGCAACCATTCTCCAAAACGGTGAATTTTCGTTAACTAATCTAGCTGACCCCCTCGGAATGTTAAGTTTTGTTAAGGTCTCTCATTAAGAAGTATTATCATATTTTATATTGTCAAATACGCCAAGGTTCTCTATGCTTAGTTTTGGTTGTCCTTTAAACAAAGATGTTGAGGGCATTCCCCGTCTACTATCTTTGTTTCAGCCGGGGTGTTAGCGTAGCGTGGCCGAAAGGCCAGGGAAACAATCACTTTTGGTTAGGCAAACCCACACCCCCCTCCACCCTTTAATCCCCCCCAAACTAACCATGAGGCGGATTAAGACCGGAGCAAGGGAAGCACAGAAGCACGACCAATACAGTTAGCTACCTGAATTAGCTAGGTGAATTAGCTAGGTCAGTTAGCTAGCTAAGTTAGCTACCTGCTATGACGTTGGTCGGCTCACGTTCTGACGGTGTATCGAAAAGGCCGATTTACCCGGCAACATTGCAGTTATCTGCAATACCACAGAAACCCTAACTACACTGCCCTAACTACACTGCAAGGTTAGTTAGGGAGCGTTAATCACTCTTATTTGACTAATCCACTAGGAGAAAAGCGAAATGCCAATTGCTGTTGGAATGATTGAAACTGAGGGCTTTCCAGCTGTTGTAGAAGCAGCTGATGCGATGGTTAAAGCCGCTCGCGTCACCCTTGTGGGTTATGAAAAAATCGGTAGCGCTCGTGTAACCGTGATTGTGCGGGGAGATGTCTCCGAGGTGCAAGCTTCCGTATCCGCTGGGATAGAATCAGCAAACCGGGTGAATGGAGGTAAGGTGGTATCAACCCACATCATCGCTCGTCCCCATGAAAACTTAGAGTATGTCCTACCAATTCGTTACAGCGAAGCTGTGGAACAGTTCCGTAGCTACTAGCCAAGATGCTCCTAAAAACCATAGAGAGTCTAGAGGCAATTGGCACAAGCTTGGGTGCTGAACTCGTTGGTATGCAGTGACTATAGGTTTAGCAAAGAGCGCTTATATGCCGTCACAACCATCCCACGTGTGGTCAGCGCGTGGGTTGATCAAAATCTTGATAAACGTCTAGGAGTAAAATTCATGTCAATTGCTGTGGGAATGGTGGAAACCCTTGGTTTTCCAGCGGTTGTAGAAGCCGCAGATGCGATGGTGAAAGCGGCTCGTGTCACCCTTGTGGGTTATGAAAAAATTGGTAGCGCTCGTGTAACCGTGATTGTGCGGGGAGATGTTTCCGAAGTGCAAGCCTCGGTAGCTGCTGGAATTGATAACGTTAAGCGTGTCAATGGAGGTCAGGTATTATCTACCCATATTATTGCTCGACCTCACGAAAACCTGGAGTATGTTCTACCAATTCGTTATACCGAAGATGTGGAACAGTTCCGGGAGAGTACTAACGCCATCCGTCCGATGAACCGTCCATAATCGTCCGCCAATTTGAGATTCAAGACATGCCGGTGTCAAGTAGGGGATGTGCTTACCATGAGGGGAGAGATTGCTTGATCCACTAGTTTTGGCTTGGCCATATAACTGCTCCCTAATCCATCTCCCCCCAAGTCCTGTCACCCCAAGTCCTGTAATAATTTAGGTCAATGCAAATTGCCAAGGTCCGAGGCACGGTCGTTAGTACTTATAAAGATCCTAGTCTTAGAGGAACTAAATTCCTTTTCCTGCAATACCTAGATGATGCAGGAGAACCACTGCCCAAGTATGAGGTAGCTGCTGACATAGTCGGTGCTGGTATAAATGAGTGGGTGCTAGTCAGCCGTGGCAGCGCGGCTCGGCAAGTTGGTGAGAGTGACAAGCGTCCCATCGACGCTATGGTGGTGGGGATTATTGACACGGTCAGTGTGGACAATAGCATGCTCTACAGCAAAAAAGACCAGTATTAGTGAGTAGGTTCGGACAATAGTAGCTTTGGGTAGTAGCTTTGGGTAGTAGCTTTGGGTAGTAGCTTTGGGTAGTAGCTTATGGCTTGTTATCCATTGCTCGATTCTGACCCGACCCCTATAGCTTTCCAAAGCAGTTATTTGTAACGATAAGCCATAACGGTAGAGGTTAACTATTAACAATCCAGCAATTTCTGCATGATTACATTTCCCGAGTGGGAGCAGCAGAAATAACTAACCCCAATCCTCAAGTGTGGGGCTTGACAAAAATCTATTTCATGACAGTGTATCTCAAATAAAAATTAGGAGGAAAACATCTATGGCATTTAGCACCCAGGCAGCTCCCCCAACACCTTGGTCACGGGATCTGGCTGAACCAAAAATTGATGACACAGCTTATGTCCATTCTTTTTCCAACATTATTGGAGATGTAGAGATTGGGCCAAATGTATTGATTGCCTCGGGAACCTCGATTCGAGCTGATGAAGGGGGACCATTTTACATCGGTGAAGGTACCAATATTCAAGATGGTGTTGTGATTCATGGTCTTGAAGAAGGTCGGGTTGTTGGGGATGACCAGAAAGAGTACTCGGTGTGGATTGGCAAGAATGCATCGATTACCCACATGAGCCTGATTCATGGTCCTGCTTATATCGGGGATGATTGCTTTATTGGCTTTCGCTCTACGGTGTTTAATGCTAGAGTTGGCAAGGGCTGTATTGTGATGATGCATGCCCTTGTTCAGGATGTCGAAATTCCTCCCGGTAAATATGTTCCTTCCGGAGCGGTGATTACTAATCAGCAGCAAGCTGACCGACTACCGGATGTAGAAGAGCAAGATAGAACGTTTGCTAACCATGTGGTGGCAATCAATGAGGCATTGCGGGCGGGTTATCAGTGTGCAGAGGATGATTCCTGCATGATGCCCATCCGCAAAGAAATTGCTGAAAATGCTGACTCTAATGGTCATAGTAGCCCTGATAGTTCCCATAAATCTTTCAGATCAATGTCTTCAAATACAGGATTAAGTTCAGAGCTTCAACAACGAGTTCGTCAACTGTTAGGCCAAGGATACCGAATTGGTGCTGAATATGCTGATGAGCGTCGCTTCCGTACTAGTTCCTGGAAGAGTGCTTCCGGAATACACTCCGATCGTGAATCAGAAGTGCTCCAATCCTTGGGTGATTGTCTGGCAGACCACGCTGGTGAGTATGTCCGACTAATTGGGATTGACCCGAAAGCTAAACGCCGGGTGTGTGAAGAGATTATCCAAAAACCGGGTGGCCCTGTTTCTGGAAGTTCCACTGGATCTGGTTCAAGAAGCTACAGCCCCTACAGCTCTGCTCCTCAACCTACTGCGGGTTTCTCTAGCAATGGCTTAGACTCATCAGTGGATGATCTAGTTCGTCAACTGTTGTCCCAAGGGTATCGGATTGGTATTGAGTATGCTGATGAGCGTCGCTTCCGGACTAGTTCCTGGAAGAGTGCTCCTGGAATCAACTCCGATAATGTATCACAGGCTTTGGCAGACCTAGGGGCTTGTTTGGCAGACCACGCTGGTGAGTATGTCCGACTGATTGGGATTGACCCGCAAGCCAAGCGCCGGGTGATGGAAAAGATTATTCAAAAACCAGGGGACACTGCAAAGCCTGCTGCTAAACCTAGTAGTAGTTATAGCTATACTCCCCGTTCAACCCAATCCTCAGGATTCAATGGCAGCAAGGTTTCTGGTTCATCCTTGAGTCAAGATATCGTTGAGCAGATCCGTAACCTGTTGTCCCAAGGTTATCGGATTGGTACTGAACATGCGGATAAACGTCGATTCCGCACCAGTTCTTGGCAGAGTTGCTCCCCCATTGACTCTACTCGGGTTTCAGAGGTGGTTGAAGGTCTAGAAACCTGCTTGGTTCAACATTCGGGTGAGTATGTACGGTTGATTGGTATTGATCCGAAAGCTAAACGGCGTGTTCTAGAGACGCTGATTCAAAAGCCTTAATTTATAAGCATAGCACAGGGAACAGGGAACAGATAGGGAAGTGTGGGAAGTGTGGGAAGTGTGGGAAGTGTGGGTAGATGGGGGGAAGCCCCAATACCGCACTGCATCCCTTAGAAAACAAACCGTCAAACCCTATCCCCCTACTCCCTTGCTGCGAGAACCATTTAATTTAAATCAAGACCAGCTTATTTATAGGTATTAGACTTCTTGCAACGGTAAAGAAGCCCTCAAAAATGATAGTGCTAGAGTCAAATTTAATCCCAAAACCCTTTACCCAAAACCCTTTACCCCCAAAACTGCGGCGAAGTCTACTGTGCCAAAAATTATGCACTTGCCTAAACTTCAATTGAGTAATAATTCTCATATATACGTGGAAGGAAATGTGAGCGTTGATCCTAGTGCTGTTATTTCAGCAGGGGTAATTTTGCGAGCGGATCGAGATAGTAAAATAACGATTGCAGCCGGTGTTTGTATCGGTATGGGAGCAATTATTCATGCTCACAAAGGTACTGTGGAGGTGGAATCAGGAGCGAGTTTAGGCGCTGGGGTTCTGGTCGTGGGGAAGGGAAAAATTGGCGCTAATGCTAGTATTGGCTCCCTGACCACAATTTGGAATCATTCTGTAGAATCCCTACAAGTGGTGCCATCAGCGTCGGTGTTGGGAGATAAGGGGCGTCCATTACCGGAAGAGTCTCAACCAAATCCTGATAGCTTGGAGCAGAAACCTCAGGAGTCGTCATCAACTGTACCTGAAAACAGCTTTACCACGGAATCTGTGAATGGTCAAGTGCCATCCACCAGTAATACGGTGGCTACAGAGACAACAGAGACTAATACAACAGAGACTAATACTACAGATACCAATTCTACAGAGACTAACACAACAGAAACTATTGAGGCTGAGACGACGGCTGAGTCGCAGACAGAATCACCAGCCCCGAAGACTCAACCTACTGTTCATGGGCAGGGGAGCTTGAACCGATTACTGGATACTCTGTTTCCTTACAATCAATCTTTCAATAGTCCTAGCAAAGATACATAACAGCTACCTAGACTCATCTCTTTTATGCGATCGCTTAATTTGTGTTCGCGCAGCGTGACCAAAGGTCAATCGAGTAATTTGCGAACGCGCCCCGCGTGACCATTCGCGTAGCGTGGCCTTTTGGCCAAGGTCAATCCCATAGCGGCTCGCTAGAACCATCCCATAACAGCTCCTCAATCACAATAACTCCCGGCTGATCTGAGGGAAAACTCCGCTTTCTGCCAACTCAAAGTCGGCAAAGTCAAAGCCTGGTGCAACAACGCAGCTCACCAGAGAAAAACTATCATCTTGTGAAGGAATCGCCCCAAACCATGTACCGCCTGGCAAACAATAGTAAGGATGAGCACCGTCTGTCAAACTGGCTCCCAGTAGTATGCCCCGTTGTGAACCGGTCTCGTCAAGGTAGTTGAGACACAATGGTACACCAGCATGATAAAACCACAGTTCATCAGACCTGATACGATGCCACGATGAATATTCACCACTACGGAGGAGATAATAGATTGAGGTAGCAACAGACCGTACTCCAAAAGGTGTCTTTACGACCTGATCTGATCGATACATCTCTCGATAAAACCCCCCCTCAGGATGTGGTACGAGTTGCAATGCTTGTATAATGTACTCGGCTTCCATATCTGTTCTATCGTTTTTACAAAAGTTAGATATTGATAGTTTTTCGGAAAGATGTAGTTATTTTGGCATTGCTTCGTTTTAGAATCAATCCTATGTTTGCCACAGCTGAGGTCTGCCTAGGTGACGTTCCTACACTTCACTATCCGTTAAGTGTAAGCTTCTAGCACTCCTTAGAGCTACTAAAACTTCCTTTGAGGTACTATTAGTTATAGAGCTATCTATAACCGGATTCCCCTTACAGCGTTTTATAGTGGGGAACACGCCCAGCCCCACTCGTTTTAGGTTAATTGCGGCATTAATATCGCGGTCAACCAATAACATTTCTTGCTCATCCCAATACTCGCGGAGGTCGCAATCCGTGAATACAAACTCGTCTCGATAGCTTAACAGCTGAGAGGTATAGGCAGGGTTACACTTTTTCGTTACTGCTCCAGCTTTTCCAGCTATGTAGTCCAGTACCTCAAAGAACTGCCCAAACCCTGCGTCCAACCAAGACTTATTTAATCCAGATTTAGCGGACTGTCCATTAGGCAAATATCCACCCTTCCCATCTGGCTTGGGTTTATTTCGTTTATTTAAACCAGTAAGGTTCAAATTTTCATAATAGAAAACTTTTTTTCCGCTTCTAACCAGAACATGAGCTGTTTTATAGGCATGATCCTTTCGGCTCCTAGCAATCCGTTGATGTATTCTCGCTTCACGGGATTGCAATTTCCTTCTAGCTTTACTACCTTTTGTCTTGGCATTCTTTTTTGTCTGTACCTTTTCTAAATAGGACTTACGCACAGAATCCATGGGTAGGGTGGGCAAGGTTTTGCCCACCCTACAGGTAGCGTTAAATTGAGGGATTTGCGTAAGTCCTACTAAATAAGAATGATTCTTACGGTAAGACTTAAGTGAAGGTAGTTTGGTATTTTCAGATGTTGCTAGATAATCGTCTCCGTAAAGTACGGCATCCAACCCTATGCCATTATCCCAAGTGGGAATAACACTTTCTGGTGTAAACGCTGGTACTGTAGAATCTTCTAAGCATAAGGTTGTGTACCAACCATCGGTTTTCTTGGTGATTAGAATATTCTTGATCTTAAACCCGTCGGGCAGCGGACGATGTAGGCGTACTTTGAGCCAGCCCTTGAGTTTACTTATCTTTAGCCATATCCATTTCCTCTCGATTCTAGCTACAGAAAAACAGTCTTTCCCATCTATCTTTAAAGTCCTATATCTAGCTTGATTTTTAAATCTAGGTTTTCCGCTACGACTACCATTACAATCGCCTTTGATGAATCGACTGAAAGCTAGGTCTGCTCTTTTACATACGTCCTGTAAAGTATTCGCCGGAACTCGGGTAAAGTCCAGCAATTCACCTGAGTGGACAACTGTCACCAAGTCTTTTTTCCAGATTGGTAACAGCTTTTTTTGACTGAAATAACCGGGGTTATCTCTGAGTTCTGGTAGATAAGTAATCAACGGACAAGAATTAACAGCAGTGCGGTTTTCATTCCACCACCGAAAGCGATCGCCCAACTGCCAGTTGTACCAGTACCGACAAATCCGTAGCCAATCATTTAGTTCTAGTTTTTGTTGAGTACTTGGATAAGCCTGGTATTGGTAGTTGAGCAGCATCACGATCACCTCCTAGTTTTTATTGCGCTTTACATATTATAGACTGTTCTAAATTGGGTGAGGGACTTTCGTCTTAGGGAGTAGGGAAATGGGGAGATGGGGAGATGGGGAGATGGGGAGATGGGGAGATGGGGAGATGGGGAGATGAAGAGATGGGGAGATGGGGAGATGGGGATTTTATTATAATTTTTGCCTAATTTCAAAATTAATTAATTCATTACTATTATCAATCCTATACTAATCAGGCAATTTGGCATCGTCAATTTTAGGGCTTTTTATCAAGTATTGACATTTATTTTTTATGTGACTATAATTCAAGCTAAATTTATTAGTTTAAAAGCGATTATGATAAATCATAATAATTTATCATAACAAAAAAATCCTGTTAACTATTTCTTGCTGTTCCCTGCTCCCTGTTCCCTATTATCTACATACTGAAGGAGGATACTTTCTGTGACTAATATTTATCACCAATTAGCTCTTGTTACTACTGCTGTCGCTTTAACCTCTGCTACTGTTGCCGTTTTACCGGCTGCTGCTGAGCAAATAATTAACCAAGAATTCAGTGGCGAACTTGAATTGTCGGATTTTCCTAGTTTTCTGCCAGAGCCTCCTCCCAAAACTAGAGATTACGAGGGGTTTGTTGAGTACAATCCTGAAGGAGAATTACTTTCTTGGTTTCTTGATGTAGAAGGGTTAGAGCAAGTCGGTTCTGATATTACTCTTGAACCGTTTCCTTCTCCGTTTCCTCTTCCTCCTAGAACCTTTGTTACTACCTTTAACGCTACCCCTGATAGTTGGATTATAGATATCGATTTTGGTAGGGCTTTTGATGCCGGGGCTTATATCCTTACCTGGAACAGAGAGTCAGGAATTACCTTTACTCTTGGAGGTTCCCTATTACCTCCAACTGTCTATGTTGATCCCAATCCTAATTTTAAGGAAACTATCACCGAGGATCCTTCAAAGCCAGATGCAACCAGTGTACCTGAACCTGCTTCTGGATTAGCGCTGCTGGGACTTAGTGCTTTAGGTGCTGGTTCTTTTTTGAAAAGAAAGGATAAATAATAAGGGATTCTGGTTCAGTCCTATCAACTAAAAATATCACCATAATTGTAGAGCGAGTTAAGTCCATTATTATGGACTTTTTTTTATGATAATCTATAAAATTAATTGCAATTATACTTGTAATGGATCCTAATAATTACAAAGACTGGCTAGATATTGCAAATGAACGGGCGGCAGATGCAGACGCTATACTCAAAAATAGAAGTCAATCAATTGGATCAGTTTATATGGCAGGCTATGCCATTGAATGTAGTCTCAAGGCTTTATTACGATCTAGAAATAAATCATTTCCGAAACATGGCAATCAGGGGCATAATCTACGGGGTTTATGGGAAGCAGCGGGATTTCGTCTCTCCGATATCCGTGACTCTACAGGTGCAAAGACATTTTTTATAGAAAACTGGGATACATCCCTACGTTATCAAATAACCTGTAATAGTAGCCTGACAATGGCGGAGTTGGTAGATGGAGCAAAGCAGTTAACAAACTTTATAAAGTTTAAAATTAGTCCTAAATCCGGGAGGCGCAGATGAACCATTCAGAAATCAAAGAGCGTATTCATCAAAATATGTCACGTGCAGCTTTAGAGATTACGGAGCTGCGGGTTCAACCGGATCCGTTTCTAGGCTGGCGTATTGCTGTCATTTCCCGAGGATTTGATGACAAATCCAAACAAGAACGTAAGAACATTGCTCTAGAGGGACTAAAAGAATTGACCATTCAGTGGTTAGATTTACTAACTCCTGAAGAGCAGCAATGGGCTGGCCCTCTTCCCATTGATTCTACCCTGGAAAACGTACCTTTTTGGCCTGAAGCTCTGGCTCGCTCTCGCTCTGGCTCTAGTAATCCTGAAGCAATCCTATTTCCATCGGATCTAGACGAAGACCTTGACCGACCGATCGTTGCAACATTTTATTCCCTCAGAGGAGGAGTTGGTCGCTCAACTGCCCTGGCTTATACTGCCCGAATTCTTGCTAGTCGTGGACGCACTGTGCTCTGTGTTGACATGGATTTAGAAGCTCCAGGATTAGCGGCTTTGTTTGGAAAGGAAGACGAGGTTAAGGATCAACAGGGGTTGGTATTTGTGTTACTAAGTTTGGAGCAAGGGGAAGAGCCTGACATCCGTAATCATATTCTGAGGGTTTCTGAAACTGATGAGATTTACTGTATTCCGGCAGGTTTGCCCAATGCCAATTATGCGCGTTTACTGAGCTTTATGGAACCTGGAGCTTGGTATCGGGAAGATAGAAATCCATTACGTGAACTGATTCAGATTTTAAGTAGTGATCGTCTTCCTTTCAAACCTGATGTCATTTTACTAGATGCTCGCACAGGAATGACTCCTCTCAATGGACCGCTCCTGTTTGACTTGGCTGATCTGGCAATTATTGTGTTCTTTCCTCATCCTCAAGCTCAAAGGGGTACGGGTGAACTGGTTCGTGCATTGCTTGCTGCTGAGACTAGACGAACTGAAACTGAACAGCGGCTTACTCCAGAGCCACGATTTATTGTGTCTCCAATTCCTGCTAGTAAAGCACCAGAAGTTGTGGAACGATATCAACATAGAGCTATTGAATGGATTGGAGAGTGGCTCTCTATTCTGAGGGATAAACAATCGAGATCAGAGCCGATTAAAGAATCAGATATTACACATTTTATTCCCTATCGAGAAGAGATTGCTACATCAGATAAAATCTTATCTAATCAAGAAACGTGGCGTGACTTTGAGCCGGTTGCTGAATGGTTAGAACGTTTTATCCCTACAGCTAGTGAAGAAGAGCTACCGGATAGTTTACCCGATAGTAAGGGGCAAATTTTACAGGAATTAGAATTTTCTGCAGGAACAGCAGAATACCAAGATAATTTTCTGGAAACCTTTGTAGAAACACAGTTAGTCAATCGCGCCCTTAAGCCTAACATAGTTCTAATCCGTGGTCGTAAAGGTACTGGTAAAACGGCTATTTTCCGCCGCCTCCTGGAAGATTCTAAGCAAGATTCCATTGTAGTGTTATCTCCCAGTCCTCTTAAAGGCGATCGCCCGTGGGTTATTAACTCTGAAGGTTTCAAGGCCATTGATGAGGCTTTAGAAACTACGGGAAAAAGCTGGCGTGACTTTTGGTTACTCCAGACTTGTCTTGCCTGTCACCTATCCTGGCGTGGAGAGAAGCCTCAACCAGATGACGCTGTCTCACAAGTTCTAGGAACTGATCCTACTAACGAATTAGAACTTGTCCGATGGTTTCAGAATTTACTACCACAATCTCAAATTGGTTTATTGGCAAGAGATTGGCTGACTCGTTTCGATGGTGCTGCACAATCTACTATTCTTCTTCTTTTCGATGGACTGGATACAGGATTTGGAAATACACAGGCAGATCGAGAAAGACGCACTAAAGCCATTGAAGGACTGCTTTCGTTGATTACTGACTTAGGGGACAATATGAAAAACTTAAAATTCAAAGTTCTATTGCGAGAAGATATCTGGCGTAGCCTTCGTTTCGATAATAAAAGTCACTTTTTCGGGCGATCTGTAGTCCTTGAATGGCGTGAGCGATCAGATTTTTTTAAAGTTATAATTAAGCAAGCTCTGAAATCGGATAGATTTAAAGGACTTGTAGTAGACTCAATTCAGCAAGGTAGTTTGTTATCAAATTTGTCATCAAGTAGTGACGCCTTTAGTGACTATTTGAGTGAATCACAGGTCTTTGAAATTTGGAATCTTTTGGTTGGTGAGCGGATGAAAGGGGGTAAATCTGCCTTTACTCGGAACTGGGTCTGGAAGCGAATTGCTGATGGCAGTAACAACCATAGTCCCCGTGCTCTGTTACAACTTTTTGCTGAGGCGAAAGATTGGGAAATAAACGAACAAGAGCGAAATCCTTATCAGAAAACTATCATCCGACCACGGGCTTTGAGTTCATCTCTTGAAAAGGTATCAGAAAAAGCATTAGATGCTTTGATAAATGAAGAGTTTAGTGAACTTCAAGAGTTGATTGATTGTCTTAAAGGAATAGGACGTTCGCCCTTCTATGCAACTGATGTAAGTGAATTATATGATGAATTGAGTTTTGCTAGAGAAGTGGGTTTGTTATCTATTTATGAAGGGACTAAAGATGATGTTAAACGTTATAAAGTTCCTGATCTTTATCTTTCTGGTATCGGTATGACGCGAAAGGGGCAAGCATAAATAATATATTATTGCACCAAGCTTAAACTTGATCTGTAAAGGTAGGGAATAGGGAATAGGGAACAGGGAACAGGGAATAGGGAACAGGGAAAAAAAATTGTTTACCTAATTAGCCTACAGACCGCTATACAAAAAAAGCGATCGCATAATCTTTGCGATGCTCTGAAAGAGCCGCTACGCGATCGCTTTTTTTTACCATTAAAATACCCCCCCCAAAAAAATTCTAAAAACCCTTGACAATAAAATATATAATCATTACAATAATCAAATAAACTAAATTAAACTATTGAGCTATGTCGCAAGAATTTATCCCTAACCCCGACAATAATCCTGAAGATCAAATTCCCGGAATTAATCTTGAAGATTTTTTCCCAAAGCAACAACCTGTTCAGCACATTTTAAAGGGGCCTCGTCAAGGAGTAACTAATACTATTCATACCCTGTCTGCCATGAACTACGCACAGGCTTCCGAGTGGAGTCCTCTGCAACCTACGGGCATGCCAGGGGAGGTGATTACGATCATCACTAAGTATTGGATGCTCCGTTAAAACGTTAGTTTCTGGGGGGGTTGCCCCCCCTTGGCAAAAACAAAAGTTCCGGTATGATTAAATAGGAGCATTTCTCGATAGGTTCGGGAACTGAGTGACATAGCGATTTGAATCCACTTACTGTGGACTTGAAATAGCCGTGGACATTATTTCTACGGCTATTTTTTTTTGTTGTTAAGTATCTAATTGGGTAGGGAGTAGGGAGTAGGGAGTAGGGAGTAGGGAGTAGGGAAGAAAATTTAAATGTATATCACGGTTACTATAAAATGCTATAACTCTACTAATAACTTTTATGATTAAATCCCTAACTAGATCATGGTTTCTGTGCTTAAGTCTATCCTTAGTGTTAATAGCTTGCAATGCTCTTACCTTTAACAATCAACAGCCAGAAGTGGTGAGCCTAACGGTATCAGTGGCTGCTAGCTTACAAGATGCGATGAAAGCTATCAAAGTACTCTACACTAAGGAAACACCAGATGTTACCATTATTTATAATTTTGCATCCTCTGGTTCGTTGCAGCAACAAATCGAACAGGGAGCGCCAGTGGATGTTTTTATTTCAGCAGCTCCGAAACAGATGAATGCTCTGGAATCTAAGGGGCTTTTACTAGAAGGGACAAGGCAAAGTCTTCTTAATAATCAGGTAGTTTTAGTTACTCCTAAAGACCAGACTGGTATCTCTAATTTTAAGGACTTAAGGTCTGATAACATCAGTAAAATAGCAATGGGAGATCCGGAAAGTGTACCAGCTGGACACTACGCTAAGGAAGTTCTCTCTAGTCTTAATTTGTTTGAGCAGCTCAAACCGAAGTTGGTTTTTGGCAAAGATGTTCGCCAAGTTCTATCCTATGTGGAAACAGGTAATGTGGATGCTGGATTGGTGTATGCAACAGATGCTAAGGTATCAAACCAAGTTAAACGAGTTGCTACTGCTCCGCCAGAGTCTTACTCCCGGATTATCTACCCAGTAGCAGTATTAAAGGAGTCTAAAAACCCTGATCATGCTAACCAGTTTGTACAGTTTATAATCAGTGATTCAGCTAAAACTATATTTTTGAGGTATGGGTTTATTATGGCGGATAAGGGAGTAGGGAGTAGGGAGTAGGGAATAGGGAATAGGGAACAGGGAATAGGGAATAGGGAGTCGGGAGTCGGGAGTCGGGAGTCGGGAGTCGGGGTAATAAAATTGAATTTGCATTATAACTATTAGAGACCCTATATATGCCGTTTTTTCTGCCCACACTACCCACACTTTCCACACTACCCATACTCTTTGTTCAACACTATGGAAGATTTATCTCCTTTATGGATTTCCCTAAAGACTGCTGGCTTGGCTACTATCTTTGCTTTCTTTCTGGGAATTACAGTAGCGGGTTGGATGTTTAGCTATCAAGGGAAAGCTAAAGGAATTATTGATAGTATCTTAACCCTTCCGATAGTGCTACCGCCTACAGTAGTTGGCTTCTTATTACTGTTGTTACTAGGTAGAAATAGCCCAGTGGGACAGCTATTAAGGCAATTGGGATTATCTGTAATCTTGTCTTGGCCTGCTACTGTGATTGCTGCTACTGTCGTTGCCTTTCCTTTGATGTATAAAACTGTATTGGGAGCTTTCAAACAAGTTAATCAGGATTTGATTAACTGTGCCCGTACGTTGGGGGCTTCTGAATGTAGGGTATTTTGGCAAGTGTTGCTACCGTTGGCTTGGCCAGGGGTGATGGCGGGGACAGTTCTGGCTTTTGCTAGAGCTTTGGGAGAGTTTGGCGCTACGTTAATGCTAGCCGGGAGTATTCCTGGCAGAACCCAAACCATTGCGATCGCTATCTTTTTTGCAGCCCAAGCCGGGAGGATGGGGGAAGCACTACTATGGGTGTTGATTATGGTTGCGATCGCTCTCGTGGCAATCACCATCATTAACTATGAGCAGGGAGCAGGGAACAGGGAGCAGGGAGCAGGGAGCAGGGAGCAGGGAGCAGGGACAAAATCTAACATAGAAGTAAGTAAGGGATCCCCCCTAACCCCCCTTATTAAGGGGGGGACTAGAGCTTCCCTTATTAAGGGGGGAAAAGAACAGGGAATAGGGAAAAAATCTAACATAGAAGTAAGGAAGGGATCCCCCCTAACCCCCCTTAATAAGGGGGGGACTAGAGCTTTCCTTAATCAGGGGGGAAAAGAACAGGGAACAGGGAAAAAATCTAACATAGAACCAAGTCAAGGACTTTTAGTAGAGTTACGAAAAGAGGTAAGCTCTAGCTTTACCCTAGATGCTAAATTTACTGCTAATGGTAAGCCCTTAGGTATCTTAGGGGCTTCTGGTTCTGGTAAAAGTATGACGCTACGGTGTATTGCTGGTTTGGCTACACCCACTCAAGGCCGCATTGTCTTGAACGGAAGAGTTTTGTTTGATTCTAAACAGGGTATTAATCTTCCTCCTCACCAACGTCGCATTGGTTTTGTGTTTCAAAACTACGCCCTCTTTCCCCACATGAATGTTGCTCAAAATATCGGCTTTGGCTTGCAGGAATTGCCGAAAGCCCAAAGGAATGAACGGGTATGGAAATACATTGAACTGATGCATTTACAGGGACTAGAAAAGCGCTATCCTCACGAACTTTCTGGGGGACAGCAGCAGCGGGTAGCCTTGGCAAGAGCAATGGCGATCGCACCAGAAGCGTTACTATTAGATGAGCCCCTTTCTGCCCTTGATACCTATCTCCGGAATCAGATCGAAAGGCTATTAACTGAAATTTTCTCTACCTATCAAGGAGCGACTCTTTTCGTCACCCATAAATTAGAGGAAGCTTACCGAGTTTGTGGTAATCTGTTAGTACTTTCCGAAGGAAAGGTTATTGCTTCTGGCTCTAAAGAAGCTATTTTTGAGCATCCTCCTAGCTTTAGGGTAGCACAATTAACGGAGTGTAAAAACTTTTCTCGGGTTGAAATTATTGAGGACCAAAAAATTCAAGCCCTGGACTGGAACTGTAGTCTTTCAGTTGTGGAACCGATCACGAAATCGTTAGCTTATGTTGGCATCCGTGCCCATCATCTGATATTTCTAAACGAGCCAAATCACGATAATACTTTTCCCTGTTGGCTGGTGACGATGAGTGAAACCCAACACCGAGTTACACTGTATCTGAGTTTATATACTGCTTCTAGGAATCCTCAGCAATACCACCTCCAAGCTGAAGTTTTTAAGGAAAAATGGCATCAGATTAAAGCTTGGCCTGAGCCATGGTATGTGCAGTTAGATGCTTTGAGGTTGATTTTGATGGAGAGTTGAAAAAAATCGTTTTTCAGACTAGCCATTGTTGAATTGAAGTATGAATGCGCGATCGTCTGGTTTTGGTAAAGCCCCCCATTGGTTCTCCAACTTTGGGGGACTTTGAGAGTTTTGTTCCCCCCAAAATTGGAGGTTAGGGGGGCGATACTAACTAAATTTATAAGTCCTATTTTATTTAAAAAAGTGGCTCCGTTAACATAGCCAAGTGGTTATCCTATTCTAGAGTTGTCTGCAGAATAACTTCACACGACTTATACAACTGACGCAGTATCTTCCACCATCTGTATCGATGGCACGTGCTCCCACAACGTAATGTCCTTCAGGACAAAAAGCATCATTACTTCTATCAGTAGTAGCTTCCTGTCTTGTACCATCCCATCGATTGCCGTTAATCAGTAGGTTACCCTGAACAACCGTCTTATCTGCATTAGTAGTCAAGCCTTGAAGTTTGTTTGACAAAGTCTGAACTTCATTCGAGATTCTCTGATTAACACCAGATTCAATGTTACTAATCTTCTGACCGAGCTTTTGATCCTCCTGAGTAGATGTATTGGCTAAATTATCTAATTCTTGATCTAGATTATCCTGATTTGCTTTAAGGGACTGAATCCTAGTATTTAAGCCTTGCACACTATTACTTAAATCTTGATGATTTTGATTCATTTGCTCACGATTATTACTAATTTTACTAAAATTTTGTTCTAGTTTATTAGTTGCATTTCCCAACTTTTCATTGAGCAACTTTACTTCGTTTCTAACACTTTCAAGTTCTTGAAGCTTTGTTTGTAACTCTTGGTTCATTAAACGAATTTCCGATAATGTTGCTTCATAACATTGAAAAGCCGTAGAGTTTTTATCACACTCCTGGCGACTGTTTTGACTGTTTACTAATCGAGTACAAGAAGCTACTCCTATACCAACTGTAAGGATGATCGTGCTTAATGCCATTAAACGTTTCATAATTATTCTCCTTGTGAGCTATTTGTTAGATAATTTTTCCAAAAACGAGTTTTTATTCCGTATTCTAACCAGTCTCCTTTTATTTGATCATGTAGATCTGGTGCAATATCTTTAGCTAAACAAGCCATTCGACTAGCATTGAGTTGAAGTTGTCCGTAGTTATCTGCAATTTGCTGCACAGTCAATGTATGTCCACGCTGATTGATAATTTTGTTAATTTCACACTCAGATACACGGTAAAAATATATATCACTGCCTTCTTGGTATACCTGACGCATTTCTTTTTCACAAGAGGTACGACGACGAAATATGGAAAAAGGTAGGGTGCTGCGAGCCTTTTCAATTATTTTATTAAAGCTAATTCGTAAATCTTCAATAGTGCCTGCCCTAGAGCAATTAAGTGTTTTTACAAGTTCATCTAACTTAATGAAAATATCTCGCTCAAGGTTCTCCAATCTTGTAATTGTAGGGTCAAACAGTTCTTTGTAAAAAGTACCTGGCGTTTTTTGCACAATCTTATCAACTTGAGCAAGAAGCGTCATCATCTCTAAAGCAATTTGGTTGATTCGCGCTTCTAGGGATTGATCAACAGTACCAAGAGTATAGCGGACATCAATAAGAGTCTCTGCACGAGCACGATTAATCTCTAAGAAGGTTTCCCGCATTGCGCCACGATAGCGCTCATCTACTCTTTCCAAGATATGATCAATATCCTCAACCACTTGATTTTCAATAGCTAGGATATTGTCTTTACTATGGTCTAAAAGTCTCTGAGCAGCTTCCTCAGTGCGGAGAATGTTATTTGCTGCTACCCGATCAACTTTATTGATTACATCATCACTAAAGGGGCGTATTGAACTATTAAAAAATTCCTCAAATTCTTTTAATGCTTTATCGCTTGCACCTTCAGCAACACCTTCAGCAACAATTTTAAATGGTCTTTTAAGAGCGTCTTCGACGCTATCGAATAATTTGCTAAGAGCTAAAGCTCTAGGTTGCATTGAAGCAAGGATCACGCATACAAAAGGTAATAATTTCAGAGTCTTCATTATTTGAGTTTTTAGGCGTTGCTTAATAATGGAATGATTTTAATAGTTTTGTGGAATGGGCATCTTGCCCGTTCCTAATCTTTTCGGTCGTGCAGGATGCCCACCCTACTTATATTCATTCCTTGATTCAGCAACGCCGGATAATTACCCTTAATACAAATCTGCCCCATCTTCCCATCTCCCCATCAATCTTCTTGATGACTGAAGTTAACTAATACATTTATTTTATTAATTTATAAAAGCTTGACTGTGCTGACATTATAGTAAAGTCTTGATTTAATGACAATCGCTGACGAAAGAAAGAGGCTTTGGGAAGGCGGTTTCGGGAGCAAAGCCCTCACGGATCCCTTCACCCTTGACTAGCGGACAATAATGTCCCATAGTTTTATCATGAAAGGAAGTGAGTTCATTAGGAGGGTAAAAAAGTTAGCCAGAGAGCGTGGTCTCGAAGCTCGTGTTGACAAAAAGCGCGGGAAAGGAAGCCACGTCACACTCTATTTTGGTGACCGATTTACTATTGTCCGCAATCCCAAAGATGAACTCAAGACTGGGACATTGAAGGCAATGCTACGTCAGCTTGGTCTACAGGAAGATGAGATTTAACCATGCCATTACTATGAGTCGATTTTCATTCCCAGCTACATTTACCCCTGACGAGTCGGATGGCGGGTTTGTGGTAACTTTTCAGGATCTGCCAGAAGCTATTACTCAGGGAGATTCCATGGAACAAGGCTTGGCTGAAGCAGCGGACTGTTTGGAAGAAGCGATCGCTGCGAGGATTGATGACCAACTCGACATCCCCAACCCCTCACCCCCGGCAGGCGGAGACTATTTAGTCCCAGTGCCAATTCAGACTGCCTTAAAAGCTGCCCTTTACCTGGCCATGTCCGAGGCAGGGATCACATCACTCCAATTAGCCCATACTCTCAATACCGATGAACAGGAAGTCAGGCGCATTCTCAACCCCGATCACGGGACGAAACTTCCTACACTGGAACGGGCACTAGCTGCTTTAGGTAAGCGGATTGAACTTCGCCTTTTTTAGGGGAATGTGGTCAATATCATCAAGACGGGAATACCCACAATGCACCCTCAATACACCTCATCGTGGGTGCCAATATCGAGTAAAATAATTACTTCATCTTGAATCTGTTGGTCTGTCTCAATGGAAAACACAATCCGGCAATCGTATCCACAGGAGCAGGCTTTGAGGCCCAATAACTCTCCTTTCAGAGAATGGGTACCTAGTTTTGGGTCAAAAACATCTTCTTCCATTTGCCTCAGGGTGTTTTCAATGCGTTTCTGGAGTTTGGCGTTGCGAGAGACAAACTTACGATAAGCCCGCTTAAATTTTGGGGTAAGTACCAGTTGCCTCATGGGTTTTCGTCAAGAGCCTTTTGCAATTGAGAAATTACAGTCTCTGCTGACTGAGGTCGTAACTTGCCCTGTTTAAATCTAGCAATCGATTCTTTGGCATCCTCAGCAATTTCTTTACGACGGGATTCGATCAGACGGTTTTGGATGATTTCAACCAGCATAGCCTGCTGTTCAGGAGGCAGTTGACTAACCGTGTTGAGGGCTTCTTCAAGGGAAGTTGTCATTGGCTTAACAGAGAGGTTTGGTCGCTAGATTCAATTCTATCGGGTTGAATACTTACACGCTTGCGCCGAATCGAAGATCGAAGTTGGAGCCGCTACGCGATCGCATTCTCTTGTAGCTTGGTTTGAAGCAAGGAAACCCAACACTATCTTTTGGCTTAGAAATCGCTACCATTTCCAATCCTCTTCATCCCAATAATTTTTAATCCGATCATCAATTAATAATTCATCATCACCATTTTCTGCCATTTCTTTAAACGCTTCTTCCCATCCTTGACGAGACTGGGATACTGGCGAAATGATTACCTTCCCATCTTCTACTGTTATTTCAACTACATTGGCTAAACCACATTCTTCAATAATTGCTTTAGGAATTCTAATTCCTTGGGAATCTCCAATACGTACAATGGCAGCTTTCATCAGCTTAATTAATAGATAAACTTATTGGTAATTAATATCTTAGCACTAATAATTAATAATCTCTATATAGTGTACCTAAATGAATTGTGAGTGATAATTTTTGTCCCCTGTTTCCTACTCCCTACTCCCTACTCCCTACTCTCTGTTTCCTACTCCCTACTCCCTACTCCCTACTCCCTACTCCCTATTCCCTATTCCCTTTACTATTTTAATTGAAGATCCAAGATCTCAGTTATACATGCTGCTCAACCCAACTGCGGTCAAAGATGGATTCATAAATCCGGTTATTGACTCTCAGACATCCCTGTTGCTTCACCACTAACCCAGACAACAGCAATTCCTTTTCCTCTGGACTGTCAACAGCCACCACTTCTCCCTGCTCGACAATTTGTCGATAGATTTCCAGTAGCCCTACAGATTGTTTACTCTCCAGGATGCGATCGCGTATAGTTCTCAAATGCTCTGGTTCATCCTGGGATTCCCAATTTTCTATCACCTTGGTTCGCACCAAATTTTCAATCCATTCAGCTTCGTCGTTGGTAGGGATAGCAGATGAAGTACTGCGGATGAATTGACAGATCTTTTGGGTCAAAAAAGGCTGACCACTCGTCCATGCTAACAGTTCTTTGAGCAGTGTTTGAGGATTGCTCACTTTCTCTGCTAATCCTTGAAGCAAAGGTTGGGCTTCATGCTCTTTAAAGCCCTCCAGTTGAATCGCCTGACCAATATTAAAAGGAGTTCTTTGGTGGTCTGTAATTAAGCCAGAGGGGGTAGCAACCCCAAACAGAGCAAAGGTTAAATTGCCATAGTCTGGATTGATAGTACGCTGATTATAGCAAGAGCGAATCAGAGCAAAAAAGTCATTAACTGGAAAATTCAAGCCCAAGACGCTATCAACTTCATCGATAAAAACTACCCGTTTATTCGGTAAACTGTTATCTGGTTGATCAACCTCACCCAGTAAGACTTCTTCAATAAATTGACTCAACCGCTGAACCGTAGAAATATCTCCTCGTTCATTCCACCACTTTTTTAAATTCACCTTTCTTAGTAAACCAAAACTTCGCCATAGCTCTACTGCCAATCCCTTATACCATTGGTCAGGGGTAACATTTTCGCTGCCAATCCGAGTCAGGTCAATCGCCGCGCAGCTAATCCCCTCATTGTTCAGGTGGTTAATCATACGTACCATCAGGCTTGACTTGCCCATCTGGCGGGGATTGAGAATATAACAAAACTCCCCTTGCTTTAAAGCTTTATAGAGAGTTCTGTCAGCAGAACGCACCACATAAGTGAGAGCATCCATCGGTAAACTTCCCCCCACTTGATAATCAAAATTCGCGGCTTGTTCGTCACTCTTGAGTAACTCGTTTTCAAATATTAGTTCCGCTTGAGTAGCTTTGAGAACGTCCAAAGTTTGAGATAGTTCTTGAGTGCGCTCTTCTACTTTAAGCTCTAGATTGCGGTTATAGTCTTCTAACTGTCCATACAGACGAGCATTTTCAATAGAGATAGCAGCTTGACCAGAAAGCATTCTTAACACTTCAATGCGATCGCTGGTAAATGCGTCTGTGGTTAAATTATTTTCTAAATATAAAATACCGCTTAGTTTACCTTGATTTAACAAAGGACTACAGATAATCGATTTGGGTTGAGTGGCAACAATGTAGGGGTCACGAGTAAATTGTCCTTGATTAGCCGCATCACTTAAAACTAAATTTTCCTGGGTGCGAGCCACATAATTGACGATAGAGACTGACAAGACCGGGGTTTTACTGGCAGCATCCACAGAGTCTACTGGCAGGGATTGCAGTGTAGTCACCTGATCAGAATCCACTTTTCCTTCAGCTTCAATTACCCAATCACCGTCCTTATCCAGTATCATAAAACCTTTTTGAGCCCCAGCATTCTCAATCAGGATTTTCATTAACTTTTCCAGCAACTTGTCTGGGATAATTTCCCCAGAAATAGTTTGCGATGCTTTGAGAATGCTATTGATATCCAAAACACCGGATGTAGTTTTACCTGAGTCGGTAATTGACGGATTTAAGCTAGTTTTAATACTATCTGTTGAAACTGTAGCCAAAAATTGTGGGTATCGAGCTTCCAAATCCTTTACCTTAGCCACAGCTCCCCAGCCTTGATAAGTATAGTGGGCATCTTGTAGGTAGTGGCGAGCAACGTGGTTTTGGTTTCTAGCTAAATAGAATTTGCCTGCTAGTTCATAAGCTAGGGCTTCTTCGTTGAGATAGTCGTTTTTATGGGCTAAGGTAATAGCGCGGTCGTAATAGTCTCTAGCTTCGCTATCTTTGCCTAAAACTCGGGCTCGTTCAGCTTCGACTAGATAAAATTTGTGTAGAAAATTCATCGGAGCTTGCTTTGCCCAGAGTTCCATTTTTTCTTGTTTAGCAGCAACCTTGGTCAAAATTTCTGCTCTTTCAGTCTCTGAAGCATCAGGATAAAATGCTAGCCGAGCCAGGGCATCATAGAAGTAAGCAGTGGTAAGGATGAATGATGAGCCAGCATTAGCAGCATAGTCTTCAAACTGGTCTGCATTTTCAACCGCTTGCTGAAATTCCTGGAAAAGATAACACAGAGCGAGTTTATGGGAATAAGCATGCATCAGTGCCGTGCGATCTCCACTGCCTAGATGGACTGGCATCATCTTTTCTTCATCGTATGCTTCACCAATCAAACGGCAGGGATTTTCTGTTTCTCCCATCAAGTTAAGGATAGCCTGCATATAGGTTTGAGTCCAATGAAGGTAAGCTTCCTGCTGAGTTTGAATAGTAGCTACAATTGCTTTCGCCGTCTCTTTCTTAGCATCCGTCAGCTCAATGCCACTTAGGTATAAAGCGTAGGCATAGGTAACCATAGCACTAGCAGCATATTCAAGATCTCCAGTTTCTATTCCACTTTGATAAGCTTCCGTGGAAACAGATGATATATCCCTGAGCGGTTCCTTCCAATGCTTTAGAGAGAAATTATATATTGCATAAGTTCTGGCTTTGAATGTTTTATCTTTGAATCGTTCTAGTAACTTCAAAGCCAGTTGACCAAACTGATAGCCAGCCTCCAGCTCTCCTCTTAAGCAGAGGATAAGCCCGTAACCGGCATAGGGAAAAGCGAAATCAGGGGAATTACCAAACTGAATCGATAAATTCACCTGTCGGCACCAATTTACCAAGCTGAGTTGATTCATTGCTATGTAGGCAGGGCTCAACAAGTAGTTCATAACCCCCATAGCTGCTAGTTTATGGGGATCGGTCATTTGGGGTAAGTCCATTAGCTGCTGGGCTTGCCTGCCCCCCAAGGCAGACTTGATCTGCTCTATCTCTCCCGTCAGATCACACTGGTTGGGTTGTTCGGGTAATTCGATCCCAAGTAATTTCAGAACGTCTAGCCCAGTTTTGACTGCTTCTATAAATTTTCTTTGAGCACAATAGGCTTGCATTTTGACTTCATAGACTTTGACTTTGTCTAGCAGTGTTTGGGCTTTTTGCAAGACTATCTCAGTCAAGGGCTCCATTTGGTCGTAGTTGGCAATTGTATAAGCTGCTTCTGCTGCCTCCACATACAAATCTAAGCTGAGGTTATACTGCTGCGACCAACTCTGGTTACCTAATAAACTTAAGCCGGTCTGGAGATAATTGAAACCAAGTTGACGAGCAGCTGAAGATTTTGCTTTTTTGCCTGCCCGCAGATTTAATCGAGCTAACTCATCTCGCTCTGTTTGTTCCTCAATTAGCTCCCGACCTTTGTTCAACTGGTTAACAATCTCAAACAGCTTCTGTTCAGATTCTTCAGAGGATTTATTTTGCAGTAACAACTTGCCAATACCCAGATGTACTGCTTGGGTATCTACTTTGGGAATGAGCGAGTAAACTGCTTGTTGGATACGGTCGTGGGCAAATTTGTATTCTACAACTAACTGATTTGACAACCCTTCGATATCAAGTTCCACCAACTGGTAGGCATAGCTAAGGGGTACAATTAGACCAGATTGGAGTGCTGACTGTAAATCCGTTGCAGTTTCCTGTATAGATTTTTCATATATCACTGCCAGTGTTTTCAGATAAAACTGGTTCCCTATGCAAGCTGCTAATTTTAATAATGCCTGAGTTGCTGTCGGTATTTTTTTTACCTTTTTGATCATCAACTCCACCACATTATCTGTAATTGGTTGCGCTTTTATTTGCTCTATATCCCACTCCCATTTATGAGAATGATAGTTAAAATACAACCAACCTTCAGAATACATAGATTTTATAAACTCATTGATAAAAAACGGATTTCCACCCGTTTTTTCCTGTATCAATTCGGCAAGCTGCTTGGCAGTTATTGAATCTACTAAAAAGGTATCAACGATAAGTTGAGTAACATCGGTTAAGGCTAAGGGGAGAAGTAGTATTCTCTTAATTGTTACTCTTGCTTTTTCAAGCTGTTCCAAGCTTTGAGTCAAAGGATGTACGTCGTTTACTTCATTATCCCGATATGCCCCAATTATAAACAGATATTTATTATCTGCTGCTGTCATCAGTAGTTGAATTAATTTCAACGAAGCTCTATCTGCCCACTGTAAGTCGTCAAGGAAAATGACTAACGGATGTTCGGGTTGAGTGAATATCTTAATAAATTTTTGAAAAACAAAATTAAAGCGATTCCGCAATTCTGATGGCGGAAGCTCTGGGACAGGTGGTTGTGGACCAATAATCAGTTCTACTTCAGGAATAAATTCAATGATTACCTGTCCATTTTTCCCTAATTCCCCTTGCAGCTTCTCTCGCCAATTGTGAATCTCTGCTTGACTTTCTGTGAGTAACTGTTGTACTAATGACCGAAATGCCTGAATTAAGGAAGCGTAAGGAATATTTCGTTGAAACTGGTCAAACTTACCAGAAATAAAATAGCCATGTTGGCGAGTCAGTGGCTTATATACCTCCTGTATTAATACGGACTTGCCAATACCAGAATACCCCGAAACCAGCATGATTTCACTAGCTCCTTGGCTGACTCGTTCAAAGGCAGCTAATAGGGTAGAAATCTCCTGTTCTCGCCCATACAGTTTTTGTGGTATTTGAAATTGATCGGAAACATTGTGCTGATCGATCACGAAAGCATCAATTTGCCCTTTGGTTTGCCACTGTCTGAAACATTCTTCTAAATCTGCCTTGATCCGATAGGCTGATAGATAGCGTTCTTCAGCATTTTTCGCCATCAATTTCAACAGGAGCGCTGAAAGAATTGCTGGAATCTCTGGTTTTAGTTCCTGTGGTGGTGTCGGTTGTTTAGCAATATGACAATGGACTAATTCCAAAACATCATTGCTGGGGAAGGGTAACTCTCCCGTCAGCAATTCATAAAAGGTCACCCCCAGGGAGTAAAAATCAGTGCGGTAATCGATGGCTCGATTCATTCGACCCGTTTGTTCTGGGGAGATATAAGCTAGGGTTCCTTCTAATACATTCGGGTTGCGAAAGGTTGAGATTTCTCGCGACAGTGTGGTTGAAATACCAAAATCAATTAGCTTAAGCTTACCAGTATTCTGATTTAAGATAATATTTGATGGGTTAATATCTTTGTGAATAATATGCTGCTGGTGAACCTGACCGAGAATGTCAACAATCTCAATGGCCAGGTGGAGAAACTCACCAATTGTGAATTCCTGCTTCGGAATGATCCGATTGAGAGATTCGCCCCCAAAATCTTCTAACACCATTACCCAGTTAGTTTCTAGGTTTTCCCAGCTGTAAACATCTATGACACCGGGTAAGTTAATAGTTTGGGTTGTTTCATACTCTCGCTTGAACCAAGCAATGCTTTCAGGGGAAGGATAAGCCTGTTTGAGCATTTTAAGGATAACAGGTTGGTGATCTGCTCGCCGATGTCCGCGATAGACTAAGGAGTTGGTGCTCTCATGGAGTTTTTCCGTAACTTGGTAACCTGATAAATCGCGCATACTTACCTCCTTTAAAGGAGTTTTTATGATAAAAAACCGCACTGGTTGTGGTTTGAGCTGATCAAATAATAATCCACTTTTCCAAGTGTACAAAGTTATCAGTGATTTAAAATTAACAACCCCACCTAACCTAACGGTTAAGTGAGGTGCATTTCCTAAAAGCTGTTTGACCCGGTGGGTGGAATGGGCACCTTTACAAAAGCGATGCAGCTTCTTCGGTGTTGCTGATTATGGGTATGGTTTCGCCCCCCTAGCCCCCCAATTCTGGGGGGAACAAAACTCTCAAGCGATGCAGCGCGGTCTTGGGGAGGCAGCGCGGTCTTGGGGGTTCCCCCCACTCGCTATTGCCGTGGTTTCCCCCATGAGCGACTGCATCAAGACAAGTCCCCCAGAATTGGGGGATTTAGGGGGCTTTAATAAAACCAGATGTCCGCGCATTCATTCCTTAATTCAGCGATGCAGCTTCTTCTTCTTCTTCTGATGGAGAAGGGTCTGGATCTGGCATCGGAAAAGGGTCTGGATCTGGCAAGGGATCGGGACCGGGATCGCCAATACTTAAGGCAAGAGGAACTTGTTCATCAGCAAATAACGCTGTAATTTTAGCAGCTTCTTTGCTGATCATCGCCGTCTGCTCTGCTTCAGATAAACCCACCTTGTCCATTACCGAACTGGGGTTATTGATAAAAACACTTTGTTTCTTGGGATCAAGGGCCAAATCGGTTAATAAATGAAATAGTTTACTCATGAAATATCCTGCTAATTTTTAATCTAGTCACGAATCAAGAATCTAAGCTAATGGTAGTGGTTTTATCGACGGCAACAATTTCTTAAATTCTTTTTCCCGTTCTGCTTCTGACAATGTTGCAGTTTGATAAAGCCTTTCCAGTGCGTATTGATCATAGATTATCAAGGCAAGCTCTCGATAAGGCAATGGTTCACCAGTTATATCATCATAGTGTTGATCAAAATATCGCAGAACTTCACTTAAATCAGCAAGGAAGGAAAGAGCACTGGCAGATCCTTCGACCCATCCAAAGTTTTGCCACAGCCATAATTGTGCCTCTGCTTTAATCTCAGGATTGTTGGGTTCAATATTTTTGGGTTCAATATTTTTGGGTTCAATATTGTTGGGAAACTTCTTGAGGACATCATCAACAAGCTTCTTTAATTTATGTCCTGACATACCTTCTGCCTGAGCCAGCATCTCCAACTTATGCTTGGTTTTAGGCTCAGCCTTTATCATGTATATCAATACTGCTTTACATATCTCAGCAAGCTTGGCATCTATCTTTTCAATAAGTATTTTGCATTCTTTTATAAATTTATTATTAAGTTTATCTTCTTCATTCTTTTGTGTACCTTCAATTACCTTTAAAATGAGTTGACCTATCAAATCACCTGGCTTCAGGATCAAGATTTGTTGGGCACAAGCGATCGCTCCACTATAGTATCTCTCTTTCTTTTCTGAGTTATCTTGTATCTTCGTTAAATAAAAAAACAGAAATGCATGTTCATAAAGACTTACCCTCCTGCTTACTAAGAATGGAACAGGAGAAGGAGAGTGTTGTAAAGTCTCCATGTCTGGAGATATTTGTGTTTCTACTCCCAAATCCCACAATGACTCCTCGTATTCTTGAGCTAATCTGTGAACTGTCGATCGCATACCCCAAGCCCAGGCATATGTGGGCATAAGTTCAATCGCTCTGTCAAGATAATTCAAAGCTTGTTTTTTACTTTTTTCATCTATCTCATTCTTGGCTAATTTATTCTTATCCAGAGTTATTTTCAGGCGGTAGGTTGCTCCCAAGTGAGCTAATGCCCACCCATAGTTGCTGTTTTCTGGTGCTTTATGATCAAGCGCTGTTTTGAAATGTCTTATAGCTGATTTAATAGATTCATTTTTCTGCTCTTTATCATTTTCTGTAATTGCTCGTAGACGGTAGGTTTCACCTAGATGTGCATGAGCCCAGAGATACTTATGATTCTTTTCGACGGCTTTTGTCAAGTATTTTTCGGCCTTACCATAATCCATCAACTGGTAGTAAGTTGTTCCTAGGTGGGCATTGATCCAAGCATTGTCCGAGTCACTTTTTTGAAGTTCTTCAAATTTCTCTATCGCCTGTTCATAAGCTCCTGACAAGCGAAGAGTTTCTGCTTTTTGAGCAAGAGCCCAAGTGTTATTATCCATCTGGATCAAATTCCTCCTTGACTGTTATTTGAAACTTAATTGATTGAGCTTTGTTGTTTCAAACCCTTAACTATAGGGGTTTTCAATTGGGTGAGGTGCATGTTTTTAGGGAGCAGGGAGCAGGGAGCAGGGAAGAGTAACCCACCCCTAACCCCTCCCAGGAGGGGAACAGGGAACAGGGAAAAAATCCTGTGTACCTCATTAGGCTATAAAACGCTATATAGCAATCCCTGTAGGAATTGTGAGCATTGTTGATGCCATATTCCCTACTCCCTACTCCCTACTCCCTACTCCCTTTCCTATAGCGAGTAATGCCTGAGTTTTCGGGTGATCTCGCCACTCCATCCAAGCTGGGTCGTGACTGACTAACTCAATGGCTTCATCATTAATAGGAATAGCTTCTTCTAGATATTCCCATGCTTGTTCGCAGTTACCTACCAAGATGGCTAAGGCGCTCAGTCGGTACAGAATATCTCCTCGATCCCCTGTGTCCCATTGAGACAGCAATACTGTCCGCGTAAGCTCAATCTCGCTTTTGGCCTGGGTCAATCCCTGCCAGCGAGCCTTCGCTACTGCAATACAGTATAAAGCTGTAGTGTCATCAGGAACTTCCTCTAACCTCTGCTGGCAACAAGCGATCGCCTCAGCATATTGGCCGTCATAGCAAAGGATTAACCCTCTCTCAATCCGCCAATTTTTCACAAATATCGTTTTGTCAAGGGCGATCGCTCGGTC
This sequence comes from Moorena sp. SIO4A5, assembly GCF_010672005.1. Lineage (NCBI taxonomy): Bacteria > Bacillati > Cyanobacteriota > Cyanophyceae > Coleofasciculales > Coleofasciculaceae > Moorena > Moorena sp. SIO4A5. Next base: position 38,382 of record NZ_JAAHHZ010000009.1, read on the forward strand.
AAAATCAATCAGGGCTTTCTGGTAGCACTTCATCAGCTCATAAACTCGGGCACGATAGGCAATTGCCCAAAGGTAATCCGGCTTCAGCTCAATGGCTCGATCCAAGTCAGCCACTGCCATTGTGTAATATGCTTCCCCCATAAAGCGGTAGGTTACGCCCCGGTGAGCAAGGGCCCAAAGGTAGTTAGGGTTGAGATCAATAGCGCGGCTAAAATCTGTTCGGGCTTCCTGATAACGTTTGATCTGATAGTAGGTTTCTCCACGGTGAGCGAGAGCCCAAGGGTAGTTAGAATTTAGCTCAAGGGCATCGGTGAACTTAGCGAGGGCAGCTTCAAAATCTCCCATCAGCCGATCAGCCTCACCTTGCTGAGCTAGAGCCTTAGCTTTCTCAGGGTTCTGTGCGATCGCTAACTTGAGGTTGGACACAGTTTGTTGATAAGCTGTCATCAGATCTGTTTCTCCCCTGTAGCTTCTTTAACAAAAGACATACCTAAGCGCGCCATCATGTCTTTGTCCACAGGTGCTAGAGCGTGAGGCGGAATATAAAGGGTTGAAACCTCAGTAACACTGCTCTGTGGTAGCTTGGACAGAGGAATACGCTGGATAACTGGTTTGCAAACTGGATAATAAACAGCTGCTTCGTAAACAATCACTTCATGGTCACCTCCATAATGTGTTTTTAAGACCTCGGTCAATATAGTTAGAGGACGAAACTGTTCCTCCGGTTTGTAAAAACCGAGATTGCCAACCATGGCAATCTGCCACAAAATCAAGGGGCTAGTGGGGTCAAATTTACGCCGTCGAATCAAAAAGTCCGTTGCTTCAAAACTTTGACACCCGTTTCGACCAGGATCGAGACCAAGGTCAGCAAATAAGCAATCTTCCGCAGAAATCCCAGGTAGCATCTGTGCTCTGAAGCCTTCACGATGTGCCTGTTTAATAGCTGCCTGGGCTGGATTGGCAAAAACCCCAGGATGACCGTAAAACACAGCACAGACATTCAGCCCCTTACGAACGTCTGTCAATATCCTTTCGGTCATTTCTTGATAAGTGTCTCTGCGCCATTGATTGTTCCGGTTATATGGCAAAGCTTCTGCTGTGGCATTCAATTCTTTGAGCCATTTAGCCGTTACTGGGTCAGCCAAAGCATATAAAACCTTGTCCGCTTGTTCTATCCAGGCTTTCGCCCCCAAGGTCAGATGACTTACCAATTGAATCCCCGTACCAACAATTGTTAAGGAGCCAGTTTCCAAATTCAATTTACTCTTCAGCTTATAATCGGAGTTTTTCATCAGACTAACAGACACAAGACACAGACATTGAACTGGGATTTATGGAGCATTGTTTTAGTTCGTAGGGTGCGTTAGGGGCGGACTTGCCCTTATTTTTCGCCTCGAGCGCCAGCGTTGGGATAGTCCGCACCGTAACGCACCACCCAAGGGCTCGCCCTCATTTTCCGTCTCGAGCGCCAGGGTTGGGACAGTCCGCCCCTAACGCACCCTACGCACTACCAAAAGAGGTTTATTTTAAGCATTAAGCTGACCGCTGACCGCTGACCGCTGAATACTTACTATATTAGTTTGACTTTTGACCTACTAAACTCATAAAACTCATCTCATAACTCATATAAAATCTCATGAAAAAACTAATAAACAAAACATTGAATCGTGAACGGAGCATTAAAAACTGATCGTAAGCATTCAGCTATCAGCTAATGCGCTAGATCACAGGCTAGAAGCCTGTGCCACAAAGCACCTCAAGTCGCGAATGGCTGACCGCTGACCGCTGACCGCTGACCGCTGACCGCTGATCAATCATGATTAGGCTACGAGACAGATGCTGTATACATAAACTGTTGCTCTCCCTTGTTCGTAAAAAACTGCCGATACAATTCACAAGCTGCGATCGCTTGAGCACCTGAAAGTTTAATCAACCCCATACTGCTTAACTTGTGAGTTAGGATGGGGTCTAAGGGCACAGGTTCAGTGGCCTTGAGAACCGTATCAAGAGCTTGTGCTAATTCCGGCTGTTTTGCCAATGTTGCCCAATGACGCTGCAAGTGATTAGCATAAATTCCGGTAGCAGTGGGAGCACTTGCTAGCAGTTGGGAAAGAGTTATATCCTTGCGACTAAGATGATAGAGCGTTAAGTTTACCAGTGCCGGATGTCCCCCCAGCATTACCATTAATTGTTTAGCATCTTCGGGACCTATCCAGTCGAGTCCGTAGCGTTGAGCTAACTGCTGCACCTCGTCCTGGCTGAAGTTGTTTAACTGAACCGGCAGCCCCACATTGAAAGGAGACTGGTTAAGCTCGAGGGGAACGTAAATTTCCGTGGAGTGAACCACTACCAGGCGAAGCTTTTGCCAGATGGGCAGTCTTTTCCCTTCTTCGTACCAAGAACGCAACAGAGGTAAAAAATCCTTGGCGACTTGGGGATGCTCGAAAATCTGGCTCACCTCATCCAATGCCAAGATTAGGGGAGTATCAATTAAATCTAGTAGATAGTCTTGGAAGTAGAGGGTGCAGCTAATTTTACTGCCCAGGTCTTCATCCCAATACTCATCTAGCATCGGTTTACGCTGAAGCTGTTGAGCGATGTTGGCACACAGCCAGCGCAAAAATTGATTCAAATTGCTCAAAATTCCCTGCTCGACTTGCTCTAGGTTCAAGCTGACAGTATGGTAGCCCAGGCGGTTGCCATGGTCAAGAATCCTCAGCAGCAGAGAGGTTTTGCCCATTTCTCTGGGAGCTTTAATCCTGATTAACGCTCCCGGTTTCTTGATTTCTTGATAAACTTGCTCCTCAAGGGAAGAGCGTTCTAGGTAAAAGGGAGAGTTGATAGGGATTGAGCCACTGGGATAGCAAGGTAGTATCTCATGGGTTTCATTGGCAGCATTTCCCGTCAGCTCTGGCTTCACCAGATCTGGGTTCAAAGGGTTTGTCTCTGGGGATGCTTGGGTGGTGGCATAAGACTCCAGCAGCACCCGACAGTTTTTCTTGTTTACCCGCTGGCCAATCACCTGGGAGAGTCGCTGATACAAATCTGGAGCAACGACATTAGTAAGGTAGCCTGCACTATAACCTGCTTCGAGGGCAATTTGGTTATAAGTTCTATACTGCCAAATCCCACCCAGCATCATAACTTCTGTGGATGTAAGGGGTCGATGTTGACTCTCTTTTAGTTGACGGTCAACAATTTCCAGAATACAATCAATATTCATCTAAAATGTCACCCCAATTTATAAACAAGCACCTTTTAAGTGCTCGAGCAAACGTGACACACCGAAACGAGCGATCGAAGTTTTGCCCTCCCCTTTTGAGAACTAAAAGCTATAGTGTTTGTTGAATTTAAAAAACACTATTATGTATATAGGAATCAGCAAATTAGATGGGTTTCCCCTGAATGAGCCACCAATTTTAGAGCTGATGACTGGGCAATGGCACCCCAGTTAACCAGCAGTTAACCATAGGAGGTTTAATAACTAGTATTAATAACTAGTTATTACTAGTTATTTCCTATGATACCTAGTCTTGGTGGGGAGTCTTGGTGGGTATCAATCATACCCATAAATCAGAATTTACGAATATACGAATAGATAGCTAGTCTTGATTGACACTCCCCGCCCGCTTATGAGCGGGGATTCTTAGTTCTTCGACATGCCTTAAAGCTAGTTATCCGCCAAAGGCAATACTTAAGCCGAGTATCCGTTTAAAAACAAAATACCTAGCCTAACTTAACTAACCCCAGTGGGCTTATCTCCGTTAGCGTTGAGCTTCCTCAGTTTCCGTGTGCCGGAGACGAAACCTTATCAGAGGGTCGCCTTTATGGTTAGTCGGCTATGGGTAAAAGGGTTAAAACTTTGCCGATTTTGGCTCCACTCTTCTTACGGTAACTTCTAACCCCACGGTACTTTTAGTTTTTAAGGAAAGCTTTACTGGTTTTCGGTATCTGGCACGGATCCATACGTTTTTAATGAGGTTTTTCGCGCCTCACGTGCTAACATCGCAAAACGCTCGTGGGGTTTATGACAGTACCGACGAATCCTGTCTGTGTTAGGCCACTCTTTGATTATAACTAATCAGATAAAAGCCGTCTAACCAAGGACGGGGCTTGAAACCCAATTTTTTTCAGCTACCAGTCGATTAAAGGGATAATAGCACTCCTCTCGGTGGAACGGGCATCTTGCCCGTTTCTTGCGAGTAGGGAGCTTACCGATATGGCAGGCATTCAAGGCTTACTTTCCTCCTTTGATTTATTATCCTGACCTTAAATTATCATACCTTATATAATTTCCAGCTGAATATTAAATATTGTTAACTATTTTTATTGCTGGGACTCCCTGACAGGGGAGTGTAATAATAGCAGATAATAGCAGATAATAGCAGATAATAGGCAATATAGGGGGGTTGCTCCCCTCACAGCCATTGATTTTGTTTGTCTAAACGCGATTTCGTCAGATTTTTATAAGCGGGAAATGGGTATATAGGGATAATTATCCCCATTTCCCGCTTCTGTTGACTCCCCACTTTCGACTGTATATAGGGTTTTTATTTGAGATGTAAACGTGTATGGTCTTTTTTGATTGGACAATAAAACTTTGAATCTCTTTCCCCTCTTGCGTTTTGCATCTTGCCTCTTGCTTTTTTGAGCAATAATTTTGTTTACAACCTATATAAAAACCATATATATGAGTTTTTACATGAGTTTTTACATGAGTTTTTACATGAGTTTTTACATGAGTTTTATGAGATTAACAGACTAAAAACCGCTATACTCTCAAATGGTGATCGGGTATCGAGGTCAAAAATGTGGAGTACAAATCGTAAGCATATGCGCTACTTGAGGTGCTACTTGAGGTGCCGTCAGCCGTCAGCCGTCAGCCTAAGGCTCACGGCTGATAGCTGATAGCTGATAGCTGAATGCTTACTACAACAAATCAGCCCTGGACTCCAGTGGAGACCATACACCATTGTGTTGATCAATCAATTATGATCTCAGATATTCAATTAGAAGCCACTTCTACTGCATTGGGCCAATCTCATCACGTTTCACAGAAAGAGTTTTGGCAGCAATGGCGGCAATATCAAGATTATCTCTATCATCGCTGTCTCAGGTGGATGGGTGGAAACCCTACCGATGCTGAAGATGCCCTGAGTCGAGCGATGCTCAAGGCATGGGAGAAGGTGCAAAAATTTGCCGGGAAAATCGCTAATTTTAAGGCTTGGCTGACAAAGCTGACTCATAACCTCTGCGTGGATATACATCGAGAACATGGTCGCAGCGCGAACCACGTTGAGGATATAGAAGGGATTCGAGAGGAAAAAGGACTGGTTTCCTGTGAGGATACCCCAGAAAGGGCTTTGGAAACAGACGAGAAAAAGATTGCTATCAGCAGTGCCATTGATAACTTACCTGCTCGGCTCCACCACACCTTTATCCTGCATTTTTATCAAGAACTGTCTTATCGAGAGATAGCCCAACAGCAAAATATTTCCTACCAGAATGTCTGCAAGCGCATCTCCCAGGCGCGGGCGATTCTGAGAGAGGAGTTGAGGGGATATTTTATCGGCGAGGATGAGACTGATCAGGATTTATCGGTTACACCAACTAATCAGGCAACTGAGTCAGCAATTGGGGAAATGTCCCAGCCGAATGCGGAAGTTGAACCGATTGTGGGCGAGACGGTGACATCATCTGTTGCGGTGGAAGAACTGGACAGTGGTGTTGGTGAGGAAGTGCAGGAGGTAGTGCGATTGGTGCAGGAGTCTGAGTCGGTTCCTGTTGCAGCTACTTCTGATCAGAAGTTAGAAGTCAACAATGAGGCATTGCTGAGGGGCGGGATAAATATCAGTGGGGTGGGCATCTTGCCTGCCCGGAAATTGAAACAGGCAAGATGCCCGTTCCACCAAGATGGCCATTCCACAGCCAGATGCCTGTTCCAGCAAGATGGCCATTCCACAGCCAGATGCCCACCCCACCAAGATGGCCATTTCACCAAGATGCCTGTTCCACCAAGATGGCCATTCTACAAAACTCTTAAAATCATCCCCCATTTATGCAACCCTAAACATGGTTGTCTGTGTGTTGAAGCAGCGGTGTGTGAAAGGCAGCCTGCACCAATTAATAAAAATCTCCTCCATCTTCCCATTCTTCCCACACTCCCCACCTCCCCATCTCCCCATAGTCCCCAACAGTTATAGATTTACAACAAAAAGATGCACCCATCGTGTAGGTTGGACTCAAGGCAATGAAATCCAACATTATCTCTCCCTTTTGTTACCTTGAGAGAGTTAGATTTCAGAAAGTTCAACCCAACCTACGGCTACTGCTATAAAGTTCGATAAAGTGCCTTCCCGTAGCGGCTTGTACCGATAATCCCGTAGCGGCTCTTTCAGAGAATCGCTTTTTGGACGAGGTACAAATTTCTGGGTTTTAGAGAGCTAAGGCCGTAGCCCACGTTTTGGCCTACGGCCTCCGCTGCGCGTTCGCGTAGCGTGGCCCACGGCCAAACGCGAACAGAGCAGGAAATAGGAAACTTCAAAATTGGGAACAGGGAAGAAATTCTGTGTACCTCGAAAAACCCTGTCTTGAGACTTATTTATAAAAAAAGCCAACTAAAAAAATTCAGAAAAGGCTCTCTGGAATCGTCTTTAAAGTGTAGAGACTGAAGACAAAAAGTAAAATTTGTCCATCGGTTTATCCAAATTTAGAGGTTAAATCTACATGAAACTTAACAAGATTTTGAAGAGCTTCCTCATTGTTTTTGCTGGGTTCCTTATTACACTCAACTTCATGGCTGGTTCTGCGTTGGCGGATGCGCCTATCAAACTCGACCTGGCTGGACAATTTAAGGTGTATGCCAATAACGAACAAGGTGTTAAAGTTTTCTACCCCGCCACTAAATTTTCTGACTATGGAGATTACTTTTTTCACGCAGACGGTATATGGAAAGGAGGACCGGATATAGATAAATGTGGACCTGAAGGGGATCCAGATTACTGGAATCGAGGACAAATGATGGATCCTCAGTATGATCCATTTTCTCTGATTATAAACTGTGACATACCCTTAGAAGAATATCAATATACCAGGAATCCCGAAATACCACTGTATAAAGATCAAACCTGTGCCTTTTTGATGAATGATGCAAACTATCCCGACAACACAGGTTATCTAACTGTTGAGTACGTACGTATGAACTAACAGTTTAGGTGATATATGTATTTGTTGAATGTAGTAGACGTGTCCGAAAATTTGAAAGCAAGTCTAAGACAACCTTTGACTTCTGTTGAATGAGTTTGAATAAAAAACTCATACGCAACGATATTTAGGTACTCAGAAGCTTTTAATTTCAATAAAAGTGCGATCGCGAAGCGTAGCCCTTTGGGCTAATCGCCGATCTTGTCGGGTGCGTTAACAAAGTGTAACGCACCTGTTTAAATTATCAGTAATGGAATGGCTTATCCTAGGATTAATACTCCCATGGTAGAATCTACAACTAGTCGATTTTCATTCCCGGCTACATTTACCCCTGACCAGTCTGATGGCGGGTTTGTGGTAACTTTCAGGATTTGCCAGAAGCTATTACTCAGGGAGATTCCATGGAAGAAGCCTTAGCTGAAGCAGCTGACTGTTTGGAAGAAGCGATGCGCGCGCATTGAGCCGCTACGCGATCGCACTCGAGAATTGATGACCAACTCGACATCCCCAATCCCTCACCCGGTGGCAGGCGGAGACTATTTAGTCCCGGTGCCAATTCAGACTGCCTTAAAAGCTGCCTTTACCTGGGGATAACTGAGGCAGGGATCACATCACTGCTACTGGCCGATACTCTACAATTAGAATAGGAAGTTCTTGAGGAAGAAAGCCAATGACATGGCAAGAATTGCAAAACCAAGCATTGCAATTACCAATAAGCGTACGCTGGCGTTTAGTCCAGTCCCTTTTGGCCTCAATTGAACAAGAAACCCTGTTATCTAGGTCTTATAGCTCAAGTTCAACACCAATGACTGGTCTTGATCCTTGGACTCAAAGCCTACTTGGTGTGGTTGAGCTAAGTCCAGAGGATTCCAAAGAGTCGTACATCGATTATCTTGAGGCAAAATACAAGTGAGACGGGTGTTGTTTGATAGCGACGTATTACTTGATGTTCTAGCTCAACGCCAACCATTTGTGGTTGCTTCGGCACAAGCATTAAATACAGTAACCCAGGAAGACGTTGAAGGATATGTTTCAGGCCATGCCATAACCAATATTTTCTATATTTTGCGTCGTCAGGTGGGCAGTGAGGTTGCACTGAGACTACTATCAACTTTATTAGAACGTATTGAAGTTGCCAGCATAACCGATCAGGTGATTCGAGCTGCTCTGCAAAGCTCCATGACGGATTTTGAGGATGCAGTGAGCAGTGAAGCTGCACTTGCCTTAGGTCTCGACCTGATCGTTACACGCAATATATCTGATTTTGTGTCATCTTCAGTTCCCGTAATGCTACCGGAGGAATTCTTGGCAGCGCGATCAGAATCAACTTAAGTGCAGGGTTTTCGAGCGATGCAGCGCGGTCTTGGGGGTTTCCCCCATGAGCGACTGCATCAAGACAGAGAGCGATCGCATTTCTATTTTCAACCCCACACCCGACCCAAATCCAACACAAAACCCGGTAACACCTCTTCCCCCGACAACTCAGTTGGATTCTGCAACACTTCCACCGCCAAACCCGGTCGATAAATTTCCACCAGTCGCTGCTGTGGATCGATTAACCAGGCCAGTCTCGCGCCATTGTCGATATACTCTGTCATTTTAGCTTCCAGAGACTGAACCCGATCTGAGCTAGACCGTAACTCAAGCACAAAATCCGGGCAGATATTAGCAAACGTGCCTTTTTGTTCTGGAGTAAGTGCCTGCCAACGTTCTCGGCTCACCCAACAGGCATCGGGAGAACAAGTCGCACCATTAGGTAAAATGAAGCCAGTAGAAGAGTCAAAGGCTTTACCTGGTTCCCCTGCATTACGCCACCACAAATACAACTCTCCAGAAATACTCCAATTTAGTTTTCCAGTTTTCCAGCCTGTTGGTGGGTTCACAATTAACTCTCCAAGTGCCGTTCTTTCCAGTCTCAAGTCGCGGTTGGCTGCTGCAAGGGCTGTAAACTGTTCCTGGGTGACGTACAACCCGATTGTCCTAGGCAACTCAATCAATAGGGTTTCAGTTTCTGGACTGGCAGGTGTTTGTATCATCTTGACCTATATTTATAAGACCCGGTGGTAAGGAAATCCTCGTGTCACTATTCAAAAGGGAAAGAGTGGAAAGGCTAAAGTTTATCAAGTTCGTCAAGTCTTAGAGGCTATTGATAAGTTGGAGGACAGTAATGAAAGTTAATCACCAACACTACACTTATAGCATCACATGGTTAAAAGAAGACGAGGAGTTTGTAGGATTATGTGCCGAATTTCCCAGTCTATCTCACCTTGACACATCTCTGGTAGCTGCTTTAGAAGGCATTAGTAATTTAGTCGCAGAAGTTCTCGAAGACATGGAAACCTCTGGAGAACCTATGCCACAACCTCTTGCCGAGAAAAAATATACCGGTCAGTCTTATGAAGATGAAAGGATGATTCAAGCTATCCTTCAAGAGGGAGAAGGTGGAGAGCGTGAGGTGGAGTCACCAGTCGGCTACGTTGATTTGTTAACTGATGAGTATGTAATCGAGGTCAAACACGTTAAAGTCTGGAAGGACGGCACTAAAGTGCTTCTGTATGCTCCCTACTTTCCAGGTCGAAAACCACGAGTTCATCTGTTTGGTGGCTATAGTAAGGATTTCCGAACTCTGCTAGAAAATTCCTTTGAGACGTTGGGTATTACTACAACTTGGGAGCGTGAACCCTTTTAGGGTGTATCCACTGATGAAAAAGCGATCGCAACTCTTTGTGATTGGCCGTAGGCCACGCTACGCGAACGAAAAATTGCGATCGCCCTTGACTTTACCCTTAGAAAAGGAAAGTGCTTGAGGCAGAGAGCCAATGACATGGTAAGAATTGCCAAACCAAGCCTTGCAATTACCTATAGGGTTTATCCTACTTATGAGGTATAATAATACAGAGATTAACTAGTGAGTTATAACAATCTGGGATAAAACCTTACTCAATTGACTTTCGGCCAAAAATTCTAGAAGTCCATAAAAACTAAAATCTATTAATATGAGTAAGAAAAAAAAGAAAAAACATCCTGGGGGACATAAGTTTTATGAACCTAGCGACTATAGGCCGGTAAACTGTAAAAACGTCCCAGGAGAACGAGCTAGGAAAAAGTGTAAAAAATGGAACAAATTTGTTGCAGAAAGAGCTAAGCTGAAGAAACAAGGTCTGTTTGAAGAGATGAAAAAACTAGAGCAAGAGTATCACGGAATAGACTTAACAGAAGAGACGACTGTGGATACTCCAGATTGCCTTGAAGAAGAAGAATTGTACTACGACGGTTATTTAGATGAATACAGAACTTGGTTTTAAGTCACTGGTTTGACCTAGCCTATGAATGCTTCCCATTTAATCAGCTCTCCAAACTTTTCTGATAATCTAAGTTAAGAAATAGAAGTATATTACCAATGGTAATCCCGATGACGATAAATTGAGGGAAAACTACTGAAAGTAAATCACCCCAAATATTTTTCATAAAAGGAAGACTAGTTAAGACACTATTCAAGATAAATTGTAAGCATAAAACACTCAATACACTTAGAAAAATGAAGAAGAATACTTTCCACCAATTCCCTTCAACGATAGAGCGACTGTAATCGAAAGCATCTTTTCCCCTTTGGTCTCGGAGAATAAAAGCCAGCCCATAGTATTGATTATTTACCGCATAAACTATCCCTGGGATTATAAGTAGTATAAATCTGATCAAATAGTTAATACTAAATATCAAAGATAGCCCAACTAGAGGAATGAAACTCGAAACTATTTTTTGGACTATAGTCTGATAAGTGGTATGTCTTCCATGAAGAGAATTTTCTGTAATCAGCGATAGGGCTATGTAATAGTCAAACTTGCTAAACCTATAACAATAGAAACAACTACAAAAAAAGCCAGAAACAATCCTTAAGTCTTATTTGTATTTTCCGGGTTCAAAGCTGACAAAATTATCAGCAAAGGGAAATAGATTGTACAAAACAACAGTAGGATAGGCTTCAAATTTTTCAGATAAACACCAAATCCCATTGAGATTAATTCAATTAATCCAAGTTTTCGGCTTTTAAGTTCAGATAGACTACTCATAGTTACGGCTCCATCAACGGGTATTTATATAGTAGTTATCAACTAGGTAAGGTTGAGGTTACTTTTTGAGTTTAGGTAATAGGTAAAAGGTAACCGAAAAAAAATATGTTTACCTTATTACTAGGATAAGCGCTATCAAATAAACAAGGGTTTAATTCTATGTGATTTAATCTAAATTTCCTACTGGTATAGAAAAAAGGACTCGAAAGGCGATTGTCAGAAGTTTGATCACCAGAAGGAACGCCCTTGGGATAGCTAGAACGACACAAGTTGGGAGTCTCAAGCCAACAGCCACCCCATATGCCTCAATGTGAAGCTCTATAGTTAGTTGTCCTAGCGGTTTCGCCTACAGTTTTATTAGTATAATTAATTGTAATTATAAATTATAGTTATAGCAGTTTTCGTAGTAATGAGGTAAACAGGATTTTTTCCCACTTTCGTTCCCCCCTTATTAAGTTCCCCCCTTATTAAGGGGGGTTAGGAGGGATCCCTTTTCTGACTTCCCGACTCCCGACTCCCGACTCCCGACTCCCATTAACCCTGCAACTGTCTACCTGACCGATTTGAGAAATGCTAGATCATACCGGTGGTCGGCACACTACTCCCAGACAAAACCCATGCCAATCATCTAGTCCAATGGCATGAGCTGCTTCTTGATTGACCTTTGTAGGTTTCTGCTGAACACTTAACTTTCTAAACTTGATATAAGCCAACAATTAACAGCCGACAACCAAAGAGAGGTCTTCTGTCTGATGGAGTTATACAAACCTGGGCTTGTCCCTGACGATCCCTTGACAAAGAGAAAACGGTTTAACCAAGCCTCCCTAGGTTTAGTCTCTACTCTAAGTTTTCCAGTAATTGTTAGTACTGCTGACGCCATGCTCAAGTCAGCAGAAGTTACCCTTGTGGGTTATGAAAAAACTGGTAGTGGTCACTGCACTGCCATTGTGCGGGGAGCGATCGCTGAGGTGCGAATTGCTGTCGAATCGGGTAAGGATTATGCTCAACGAGAGGGTGAGTTGCTCTCCTCGACAATCATTGCGCGACCACTTCCCAACCTGGAAGTGATATTTCCCATCGGTGTTCACCTACTCGATCAAGTTAACCAAAATCATCGTAGCCGGGTCAGTAATCATGCCCTAGGTCTTTTAGAAACCAGGGGATTGCCAGCAATGGTTGGTGCCTCGGATGCCATGCTCAAAGCTGCCAATGTACAGCTTACTGCCTACGAAACCATTGGGGCGGGTTTATGTACTGCCATTATTCGGGGTCGTGTGGCAGATGTAGCAGTTGCTTTACAAGTTGGAATGGCTGAAGCCCAGCGTATTGGTGAACTAACCGCTGTGACAGTGATTCCTAGACCTCTTGAAGATTTAGAGAAAAGCTTGCCAGTAGCGAGTTGCCTGATCGAGGAGCAACCACAACCGTTGAGAATACCAGTTAAGGTAAAGGAAGCAGAAAAAGAGCTTGTAGAACTACCAGATTTAAGAAACTTACCCATACGTACCAAAGATTCATAATAGCTACCATGGAAAAAAGTCCACCATGAACACCATGAAATTCCCTTTTCCCCATTTCCCACTCCCTACTCCTGACTTTCAAGACTGTCAAAGACTAAGATCTATATCCTCATAGGAGTAATATCATTGAAGCAAGCCACATTGCATCAGTTAAGGGTCTTTGAAGCAGTCGCTCGGCACCACAGCTTTACACGAGCTGCAGAAGAACTGTTTCTCACCCAACCCACTGTCTCTATGCAGGTGAAGCAGCTAACCAAAGTTGTTGGTATGCCTCTGTTTGACCAGGTAGGTAAGCGAATCTACCTGACCCAGGTTGGTGAGGCACTAGTTAAAACCTGCCGCGATATCTTTGAGAATTTAGACCAGTTTGAGATGAAAGTGGCAGATCTCAAAGGTTTAAAACAGGGGCGTCTGCGCTTAGCAGTGATTACAACTGCGAAATATTTTATTCCTCGTTTACTAGGTCCGTTTTGCCAGCGTTATCCAGGCATTGATATTTCTCTCCAAGTCACCAACCACGAATACATCCTTGGTCGTCTCAGTGAGAATCTAGATGACTTATACATTATGAGTCAGCTTCCGGAAAACCAGGAGACCTGCTATAAACCAGTGCAAGAAAACCCCCTGGTTGTGATCGCACGGGTCGATCATCCTCTAGCTCAGGAAAAAAATATCCCCCTTAAACGTCTAGCTCAAGAAACCTTTATTATGAGGGAGCCTGGTTCGGGAACACGCAAAGCTGTACAAAAACTATTCGATTACCACCAGATTTCACCAAAGGTGCGGCTGGATTTGGGGAGTAATGAGGCAATTAAGCAAGCGATCGCAGGGGGTTTAGGAATTTCTGTATTATCTCGTCATACCTTAGTTATGGAAGGGGTTAACTCTGAGCTGGTGGTTTTGGATGTAGAACACTTTCCCATCGAGCGTTACTGGTATGCTGTCTATCCGCGTAGCAAACAACTATCGATTGTTGCTGGTACTTTTCTAGATTATCTATTGAGTTCAGAGCCACTGATTTGCCACAAATAAGATTGGTCAATAGCTCAAGCAAACCAGCTGTATCCTCCTTTTGACGGAACAGCTGGCTATTGTGCTTTTGCGCAAAGGTGCTATCGCTTAATTGGTTGACGCGGGATTTATTGAGATTTATTCAAATAATTTTGAGCTTGTTTGAGAGCGATCGCACCAATATTGTAAGCTACCCAGCCTAGTGCTAGGAGTAAAGGCAATAAGACTATTAATAGACGTAAATCCATGGTTCTAGTATCCTCCCTATAATGCTTGAAGTATTTTTACCCTCCCACCCCTAGAAGAAGTGGGGTTATTGGTTGAACAAGTTGCCGTGACTCAGTAATCAAATAACTCTTACCAAGCTAGATGGGTAACCTCCCTCAGCTTGATATGCCTTGTACCGGACGGTACTTAGTTGTTTATATATATAGTCGCACCTAATGGGTCAATTTTTTTTAGTTAATTTTTCAGTAAGCTGATCACCCATTTGTTCAAGACGTTGCACGCTTCTTGGGAAAAACTTAATCAAAGTCAATCAAAGTTACCCACAGTTTACTAATTGGGAAGGAATCGGTAAAACGCGATGCAGCGCTGTTCTGATGGTGTTTTTCTCAATTATTGTCCACTGTTCCCTGATCGGAAGTTCCCTGTTCCGGGTTCCGGGCAACGGCAGCGAAGTATTATGTTAGACTAAACCCTAAATCTGTGCCTTTACCTGCATGAACTAGAGCCAACTTTTCATAGTGCCGTGCATGTTCAATCAGTTCAGCGGCTTGAGCCTCCGAAACATCCCGTAATTTTTTGGCAGGTACACCGACTACCAGGGACAGGGGAGGAACGTCTTTACTAACCACAGCTCCAGCGCCCACGATACTACCATGACCGACACGAACCCCATCGATTACCACTGCTCCAATACCAATCAAGCTACCCTGTTCAATATATGCTGAATGAATGACAGCGCGATGACCAACAGTGACATGGTCTTCTAAAACTGTTGGCTTGCCGGGATCTCCGTGTAAAATTGCGCCATCTTGAATATTAGTGCGATCGCCAATCTCGATGCGCTCCACATCACCTCTGACTACAGCACCATACCAAATGCTAACTCCTGCAGCTACGGACACCTGACCCATAACTACAGCATTAGGGGCGACAAAGGCAGCAAGAGAAAGATCTGGGGGAGGCCAAAAAGATGTCAGTATTGGGGTTTGAGGTAAGGGATAATCCACAATTAATCACAATAGGGAGATAATGGTAATTAATACCTTAGGTTTTACATAGGTTTTACAGTGGGGTCACTGAGACCAACACCACTAAATACCCAGTTATAATGATGGAGCCATTAGGTAATAGCATATACCTCTAAGGCACTCCCTAGCATTTAATGATTGATTCTAGCTTGCAGTACCCGATATTCGGTTCAGAAATTAAATGTCCTCACTGCCGTCAGATAATTCCGGCATTGACGTTGACTGACACTTACTTGTGTCCACGTCATGGTGCGTTTGAAGCCAACCCAAAAACTGGGGAACTGATTCATTTACAATCTGGGCGTCACTGGCGTCTATGGCAAGATAAATGGTACCGACAGCACACTCATCCTGATGGAATTCGCTTTGAGATTCACGAAGCCCTAGACAAGCTATACACTGAAGGATATCGGGCAACACGGGTAATTATTGCCAGTCGTTATCGGGATTTAGTGAGTGCCTACCTAGAGCGCAGTACCCCCTGGCGAGGGAACTCAGAGTCAGGCCAACCCAGGTTGTATGGCTTGCCGGTAGAATTTAGCCCAGAACCTGAGGAAGAACCTTGTTGGGAAGTGATCAATTTTGATTTGGAAAAAGAACCTGGAGTACCTGTGCGCTACCCTTATTTCCGATTGTTTTAGTTATTGGTGATTGGTGATTAGTGATTGGTGATTGGTGATTGGTGATTTCACTACACCTGTTGTTGGTTAGAAAGGAAAAAGGGTAAAGGAAAAAGGCCAAAGGACAAAACCCATGCATCATGCTTCGATTCGCACAGCCAATATTCATCGCGCGATCGCATTTTATGAGAAGTTGGGATTCACGGTATCTGAACGCTTCACTACTGGCATGACTCTAGCGTGTTGGATGAAGGGACTGGGTGGACGCTTGGAACTAATCCAAATTCCTGAACCATTACCAGCACCGGATGCCTTTGGGGATGAGCATTATGTGGGGTATTACCACGTGTCTTTTGACCTAACGGATAGGGCTACTGACTTGCCAAGTTGGTTAGAGTCCTTGAAAGAAAGTTTTAAAGAGGCTTCTGAGCAGAACCCAGAGCAGTTTCAGCCCTTGAAGGTTCTGTTGGAACCTACCCAACAGATGATCGGTAATCATGTTTATGAGGTAGCCTTTATCGCTGATACTGATGGTTTACCGTTGGAGTTTTTGTATCTCATAAAAACCTAGACATAGCTAGACATAGGTGTTAGGAAGTCGGGAGCGGTGCGACCCGAAGGTGCGACCCAAGGGCGCGAGCAATCCCTCGCGCCCTTGGAGGCGCGCACCTTGAGCGAATTTAATTACGGGTCAAGCGCACCGAGGGAGTCGGAATGCCCTGAAAAAAAAATTACTGGTCTGTATAGCGGTTTTTCCCCTAATGAGGTAGACAGAATTTTTGCCCTGTTCTCTGTTCCCTGTTCCCTGTTCCCTGTTCCCTGTTCCCTGTTCCCTGTTCCCTGTTCCCTGTTCCCTGTTCCCTGTTCCCTGTTCCCTGTTCCCTGTTCCCTGTTCCCTGTTCCCTGTTCCCTGTTCCCTGTTCCCTGTTCCCTGTTCCCTGTTCCCTGTTCCCTGTTCCCTGTTCCCTGTTCCCTGTTCCCTGTTCCCTGTTCCCTGTTCCCTGTTCCCTGTTCCCTGTTCCCTGTTCCCTGTTCCCTGTTCCCTAAAACCAGAAACTCTGTATCTCACCAAATTGAAAACCGCTATATTGGTCACTTTTACCTTTTAGCTTTTACCTTGTGCCTTCTTTGCCGTCGTTCTGCTATATACTGGCGGCGACTTTGTATAGACACAACTTTCGCCTCACTACTCTCTCGTGCCACCCGAATCAACAACCCAGCGGAACACAAACTGGAAATCATCGAACTTCCCCCATAACTAAAGAATGGGAAGGGTAAACCAGTAGTGGGAAGAGCCCCAGAAGCAACACCAATATTTAACAGAGACTGTCCGACAATAAACAGCATTGCCCCAATCGCGATTAACTGATAGACTCGGTTTCT
>NZ_JAAHHZ010000090.1:0-9711 GCF_010672005.1 Moorena sp. SIO4A5
GCTCTACGCCCTAGTGCTGAAGGAATAATTTTGTCGTATTCACCAGAAACTAGCAGGGTTGGCACCTTTAACTGAGCGAACTTATTAGGCATTACCTCAGCCGCATACTTACTAACCGCAGTCAGCATTGTTCCCAAAGCTGCTTCATAATCAGCCATTAGGTAATCTGCCAAAAAAACCCGGCTCACTGCCCTAGGTAGGGGATGGTGCAAAAATCGCATCATGAACACGGTACCGGCTAAGGGAATATTTAACAACCAACCGGGGCGGAACTTAACTACTAACTCACCAACTTTGTGAAAAGCGGTGAAGGATTTCTCGTCATAATCAAAAATACCGCTATTATTCAAAATTGCCTGTTCAACCCGCCCAGGATAACGATTGAGAAACATTGTAGCAGCAGATGCCCCTAGGGAATGAGCATTGATATAGATACGATCAAGTCCCAGGGTATCTAACAACACCACTAAATCTTCAGCATAGTCCTCCATCTCATAGGTCAAGTTTGTCCCCTGTTGGGGTAATTTTGACCTACCAAACCCCCTTAGGTCATATAGGAGGCAGTCAAAGGTATTGGATAGAGCTTTAGCGGTACTTTCCCAGTAGCGAGACGAGCCACACCAGCCATGGATAAAGACCATCACAGGTTTATTTCCACAAGGTGTTGACTTCTTTACCCATTCATAGTAGTGTTCTACACCCCGAATTTGAATGTAAGGCATTTTGTGATCTTTGTCCTTTGTTAATTGAAAATCAACAATCAACAATTAACAATTAACAATTAACAATTAACAACCGATAAATTTGGTTTTGGCCAATGATAAATTACTACTATGCTGATTCTGGCTTTGGCAATGAAGAAGGATGAACCAATAGTTCAGCAGTTGAGCGCTTCTCTACCATTTCCCTAGTGATTGTACAGCGAGTGACATCCTTACGAGAAGGCAACTCGTACATCACTTCCAGCATCAATTCTTCCACAATGCCCCTTAACGCCCTAGCACCGGTTTTACGACGGTAAGCTTCCTGGGCCAGCGCTCGAATTGCATCTGGCATAAACTCCAAGTTGACATTGTCCATCTTCAGCAGCTTTATATACTGTTTTACCAGTGCATTCTTGGGTTCTGTCAAAATTGCCATCAGGGCTTCCTCATCCAGGGGTTCAATGACCGCTACCATTGGTATACGACCAATGAACTCGGGAATCATGCCGAATTTAACCAAGTCATCTGGCTGCAAGTGTCGCAGAATATCTGCTGTTCGCTTTTCCTTCGAGTTATGCTCTCCAGGCTGAATAAATCCCATGGAACGCTTGCCTAGGCGTTGCTCGACCACCTTCTCCAGACCAACAAACGCGCCACCGCAAATAAACAGAATATTGCTGGTGTCAATCTGAATACAGTCTTGATAAGGATGTTTGCGTCCACCTTGAGGGGGCACATTAGCAATGGTTCCTTCTAGCATTTTCAGTAATGCTTGCTGGACTCCTTCCCCAGAAACATCCCTGGTAATAGAGGGATTTTCACTCTTGCGGGCTACCTTATCGATTTCATCGATATAGATAATCCCCCGCTGGGCTTCCTCTACATCCAGATCTGCCACTTGCAATAGTCGCAGTAAGATGTTTTCTACATCTTCCCCAACATAACCAGCTTCTGTCAGGGTTGTGGCATCTGCCACAGCAAAAGGCACATCTAATATTTTGGCTAAGGTTTGGGCGAGTAATGTTTTACCACAACCCGTAGGACCAATTAGAAGAATGTTGGACTTTTGTAGCTCTATGCCATCATCCATTATTCCCTGACCCTGACCCTGAGCTTTAGATTGGAGCAAGCTTAGGCGCTTGTAGTGGTTGTACACAGCCACTGACAGAACTTTTTTGGCTTCCTCCTGACCAATCACATGGTCATCTAGATACCGTTTAATTTCCCTGGGTTTGGGAATCTGATTCATGGAAATGCGGTTGGCACGGGGACGACGTTTCTTAGCCGGTTCTGGTCGAGGAGCAGGCTGGGGAGCAGGCGCACCGGAATCGAGTAACTCCTCATCTAAAATTTCATTACATAAATCAACACACTCATCACAAATATAGACTCCGGGGCCAGCAATTAATTTGCGTACTTGCTCTTGAGACTTACCGCAGAAGGAACATTTTAGATGGGAGTCGTATTTAGACATAAGAAGCCTCTTTCTACATAGAAGCGACAGCTGCTTCCTGGTTAGGAAGATTCTGCCGGGAGATCACCTGGTCAATTAAACCATAGTCTTTAGCTTGCGCCGCTGACATGAAAAAGTCGCGTTCGGTATCTTCGGCAATTTGAGCCACTGGTTTACGGGTGTGATTAGCCAGTAATTCGTTAAGGGTTTGCTTGTGGTATAGAATTTCCTTAGCTTGAATTTCTATATCCACCGCTTGTCCCTGAGCACCGCCAAGGGGCTGGTGAATCATAATCCGAGAATTGGGCAATGCCATCCGTTTACCAGCAGCTCCCCCTGCTAGGAGAAATGCGCCCATACTAGCAGCTAAGCCATAGCATATGGTAACCACATCAGGGCGCACTTGCTGCATCGTATCATATATTGCCATCCCTGCAGTTACCGAGCCACCTGGGGAGTTGATATACAATTGGATATCCTTTTCCTGGTCTTCAGCTTCTAGGTATAACAGTTGGGCAACAATTGAGTCAGCTACCACATCATCGACCTGGGTTCCCAAAAACACAATGCGTTCTCGCAGCAGCCGCGAATAAATGTCAAATGCTCGTTCTCCCATTCCAGACTGCTCTACCACCATTGGTACAACAGTACTACTGGAGGTGATTTGGTATTGGTCTAGAGAACTTAAGCTGGTGATTGAGGAATGAGGGGACACAGATTGCAGCATAGGATACAATTCGTCAAGACCTCTGGATTTACTAATAAAGGTGCTATCTAACAAGGGCACGAATAGGCATAAAGTCAAAGTCTCTATAGAAACTATTATGCCTTAACTGTTTGCTTGTTGGTGCAACAGTTGACGGTTATAGAGTTGAGGCTTATCTATAAGCCTAAGCTGTTGAGCTAAGGCGTGTTTCTTCTAAGGGATCTAAGCTGAGCCTTGGGTTTCAGTCTCAGAATTATACAAAGTTAAATGCACAACACCTTAGCAACTCGCTACCTTCTACCCTGGGCAGATCACCAACAAGGCCAACGCTACGATTTACTCAGAAACAGGTTCAGCTGGTACTTCAATAGTCTGGGAAGCCGCATCCGTTGTTTCTAGCTCGGTTACTGTAACGGCCGTGTCTTCTGCTTCAGTTTCTTCTTCGGTGATGGTTCCTTTGGGAACCAGCTCTATAGTAGCGTGATCTTCTAACCATTTAATGGCTTTGAGTTTGAGCAAATCGGACTCGACGAATTCCCGCAGCCGATCCGGATCTACCTCTTGACCAGCCAACTCCTTCATCAATTCTTTACTTTTCCCTTGTATTTCGGAATCTTCAACGGTTAGGGATTCACGTGTAGCTATTTCCTTAAGGGCTAGGGATTGTCGGAGGCTTTGGATGGCATCAGGACGTGATCTTTCTCGCAGCTGTGGTAGATTCTCTTCGGTAAACAGCCTTTTGACATCCATGCCCAACTGTTGCATCTGGATGGCTGTTTGGGTCAAAATTGTTTGGAGTTCCTGGTCAATTAGCGTTTCAGGCAAGTCAACTTCAACGTTTTCCAGCAGAGCGTTGATTAAAGCCTCCTCCTTGCTGGCTTGGGTTTCTTGATCAGCTTTTTCCTGAAACTCCTGCTGTAAATATTCCCGTAACTCTGCCAAGGTTTCTTTATCACTAACTTCTTGAGCGAAGTCGTCATCTAACTCTGGCAGCTCTTTTTCCTTGATTTCTTTTAGGGTGATGCTAAAGACCGATGACTTGCCAGCTAAATCTTCTAGGGGGTAATCTTCAGGAAAATTCACTGGTACTTCTTTAATCTGATCAGGATTCATACCAACGATGCCTTGAAGAATGTCCTCTAGGAACTTGCCTTCCCCAAGTTCAATTTCAAAATCCTTAGCCTCACCGTTAGGTATTACTGAGCCTTCATCCTCTTCGCTATCACCAGTAAATCGACCGACGTAATCCACCACGACCACATCTCCCATCTGGGCTGGGCGTGATTCGACTGGTACTAAGGTAGCCTGCTCAACACGCCGTTGTTCGAGAAAATTACCGACGGCATCCGGTTCAACCTTAGTTTCCTCAGCTTTCACACTTAAGCCATTGTATTCCCCTAAATTGACCACTGGTGGCACATCCACCGATGCGCTGAAGGTTAGGGGTTCTCCAGGTTTGAACTGGCTGAGCAAATCTTCTAAGGTAGAGGTTAAATTATAGTTCCCTAGTGCCTCAATTTGGGCTTGCTCAATCGCCTGCTTTAGACTACTGTCGAGCAAATCTTCGATGGCAGCAGCTTTTACCTGTTGGGCACCAAGACGTTGTAGCAAAACCTGACGGGGTACCTTCCCTTGGCGAAACCCAGGAATTTTGACTGTACGGGAAAGGTTCTGTAAAACCTTTTCATAGGCTTGTTTGGTCGTTTCAGCTGGAATTTCAATTTCCAGACCAACCTGGCTAGCGGGAAGTTTTTCCTGAGTTACTTTCATTGACGCTTGGGTGTGAAGAGTTAATTGTTTAATGAGTCGGGACAATGGATAGTCAACCTGGCTGAATCAAAGATTCGACCTGGGGACTCCTATATTACTTTAGGTGTTGCCTGCTTCGACCAACAAAATTCACCAAAAAGATTTACATTGTGTCAGCCAAGGTATTTATCCACATGCACTAGTTGCCCTAGTCGGCGGTGGTTCTCATCAAAGGGTTTGGCAACAAAGTCGCAAGGGACGAATTTCTCAAGGGGTTTGAGTCAAAACGCCGATCTCCAAAGGAGTAGAGGTGAAAATTAATGGTTATCGAGTATCGATACAGATGGACAATTTCTACCTCGGATGGAACTAGACGGGAGAATCCAAAGCAATTATGGTATGCTGATTCTAACAACCAGTTAAGCGTTAAGCACATCTACCAGTTCTTTTACGGCAGTAGAGAATACTATCTATAGGTGGTTACTACAGCCTTTAAGCAAGCTCTTAGTCGATCAGAGCTTTTTAAGTGTACCTAACACGCCAGTCGATGACTCTGGCCTGAGCTTAATAGGGCAGTGTGAGGGATTAAACTCGCGCTAATTGATAAGTTTATTAATATTTGGGCATTCCAGGCATTTTATTAAGACGCCAATGGGCTATAGCGAACAGGGTAAGGGAAAGAATCAATAAGGAGGCATTATTTACAACAATATTGATAAAAAAGTGCAATAGTCCTGAAAATCAAGGCTTAAGAGCTGATTCGTAAACTCGCTGTAATCATTGTAGGATAAGGCTTGGGCTCAAATAGAACATTTGAACTATTTAATACCCAAAAGACAATCATAGCAAGGCTTTCATACTTCTTAAGATTTACTTGACGAATCAGCTCTAATATGGTCGTAATTCTTCCTTATTATCACATTTTGGATCAATTTTTATAGCGGTTACCTGCTATACAGAACCGTTATCAGAGGTTAAATACCTAGTAAGGTGAAAAAAATTTAGATACTCTTAAAGAATGCACTAGACCTCTGGCAAAAGTATTTTTTTGATACTGTTTTCGTCAATTATTGTTACTGTTTTATGTCTCCTGTATCCTATCTCCTGACAACTGTCGCGAAGTCTACTGATTAAATTATCAAAAGATTAAGTATGTTGAATTGAATGAGTGGAGGAAAGTCATTTGTCTAGTCAAGTTCGCCTTGCCATCTTAGGCGCAACTGGTGCTGTAGGTGAAGAACTACGGTTACTCTTGCAAAGCCGAAATTTCCCACTGGCTGACCTTAAGCTGTTAGCCTCACCCCGCTCTGCTGGTCGTGTCATCCCCTTTCAGGGAGAAAAGTTACGAGTGGAAGCGGTGGGAGAGCACTCTTTTGATCAGGTAGATTTGGTCTTAGCATCAGCTGGGGGGGCAACGTCGAAAGCTTGGGCGGCTATTGCTGTAGAAAGTGGTGCAGTGGTCATTGATAACTCCAGTGCCTTTCGGATGGATCCACAAGTACCTCTAGTGATTCCGGAAATCAATCCAGAGGCAGCAGCAAATCATCAAGGAATTATTGCGAATCCCAATTGCACTACGATTTTAATGGGTATGGCAGTATGGCCATTACATCAGGTACAGCCAGTAAAACGGATAGTGGTAGCTACTTATCAATCCGCTAGTGGTGCTGGAATGAAAGCAATGGAAGAATTAAAATTACAGACTCAGGCAATTTTGAAAGGAGAAACACCACCAACAGAAAGCTTTCCTTATCCCCTGGCATTTAACTTGTTCCCCCACAACTCCCCCTTAAATGAGCAGGGGTACTGTCAGGAAGAAATGAAGATGGTCAATGAAACCCGGAAAATATTTAAGGCTCCACAGTTAAAAATTAGTGCTACCTGTGTACGGGTTCCCGTACTGCGTGCTCACTCAGAAGCAGTTAACCTAGAATTTGACCAACCCATGCCAGTGGCTAAGGCAAGAGAAGTATTAGCCACTGCCCCTGGAGTAAAACTAGTAGAAGATTGGCAGGCGAACTACTTCCCTATGCCTATTGATGCGTCCGGTAATGACGAAGTACTAGTGGGTAGGATTCGACAAGACCTTTCTCACCCTTGTGGTATCGAAATTTGGTTGAGTGGAGACCAGATTCGTAAGGGTGCTGCCTTGAATGCAGTGCAAATTGCTGAGTTATTGGTAGCCAAAAATTTGCTAAAGTCCTTAGTCCCTAGTCCTTAGTCCTTTGTAGGCAGCAAAAAATCTTCTGGCACAGAAGCTAGACCAAAGAGCAATGACTAATGAATAATGGCTAATGACCAATGACCAATAATTAATGAGGAGTTAGAAAAGGGTGGTCAATTTTGGACGTGTGCTAACGGCGATGATTACGCCGTTTAGGGAAGATAGCAGCGTCAATTATGCTGTGGCAGAGCACTTAGCAGCTCATTTGGTTGACAATGGGACAGATACTTTGGTGGTATGTGGCACCACTGGGGAGTCTCCTACCCTTACTTGGGATGAAGAGTACCAGCTATTCCAAGTAGTCCAAAAAGCAGTTGCAGGTAAAGCCAAGGTAATTGCTGGAACGGGTTCAAATTCTACAAAAGAAGCGATCGCTGCTACTGAAAAAGCTGCTAAACTAGGGTTAGATGGATCATTACAAGTTGTACCGTATTACAATAAACCGCCACAGTCAGGACTATACAAACATTTCCAAGCGATCGCAAAATCGAGTCCTGACTTTCCCCTGATGCTCTACAATGTACCGGGTCGCACAGGACAAAATCTGCAACCGGAAACTATTGCTCGTTTAGCCCAAATTCCTAATATCGTAGCTGTCAAAGAGGCTACTAGCGACTTCGAACAGACTAGTCAAATTAGGCGTTTAACCCCACCGGATTTTGCCATCTATTCTGGCGATGACTCCTTTACCCTAGCCACCCTGGCACTAGGAGGATCAGGTGTAGTTAGTGTAGCCAGTCATCTGGTTGGTTCCCAAATCCAACAGATGATTCAAGCTTTTGAGGAGGGGAAAACTAGTGAGGCTACTCAAATTCACCTCAAGCTTTTTCCCTTATTTAAAGTACTCTTTTGTACTACCAATCCTATCCCGATCAAAACAGCACTAGAACTTCAAGGTTGGCAGGTGGGTAGTCTTCGCTCACCGCTGTGCGAGCTACCCTCTGAATTAAAATCCCGTTTAAAGGAGGTTCTGATTGAGCTGGATTTAATTTAAATAATTACTCATTTTGTCCCAATTCCCTTTCATCAGATCTATCTTCGCTTTGTAAGGTAGGAAAGATGACTGAATCCTTAGCGAAGACTATGTTAGGGATTGGGAGGGAGATTAGTGATATATTAATTGTTTATTGAATTTTGGCTTTCTTTATCCCTAATTTTTTACTATTATTTTAGTTTCTATTATTTTACCGTTTATTTGCTAATAATTAGTTGATCTAAAAAAGCTATACATCATTCATTCATTGCTTTATCTGTGTGATTGATTTGATCTTATATAGATCAAATCAAAGGTAATTGGGAACAGTTTTTTCATTTTTTTACTAGCAAAAAAACTCAGAGGATTCAAATGACTAAGCAAACATCTAAACCAGCTTTAAAAATTATTCCCCTAGGCGGACTCCATGAAATTGGCAAGAACACTTGTGTTTTTGAATTCAATGACGAAATCCTGCTCTTAGATGCTGGGATTGGCTTCCCTAATGATGAGATGCATGGAATTAATATCGTCCTCCCCGATATGACATATTTACGGGAAAATCGTCACAAAATCAAGGGCATGATTGTCACTCACGGTCATGAAGACCATATTGGTGGCATTCCCTATCATTTAAAGCAGTTTGATATTCCCGTGATTTATGGACCCCGCTTAGCCATGGCATTACTTCAAGGCAAGCTAGAAGAAGCTGGTGTAGCTGACCACACGGAATTGAAACGTGTAATGCCCCGTGAAACGGTACGTATCGGTTCTTCATTCCTTGTAGAATTTATTCGCAACACTCACTCGATTGCTGATAGCTTTACCATTGCCATTCATACGCCACTGGGTGTGATTATCCATACAGGTGATTTCAAAGTTGACCATACCCCTGTGGATGGAGAATTCTTCGATTTCCAAAGACTAGCGGAACATGGGGAAAAAGGGGTCTTGTGCTTGATGAGTGACTCGACTAACGCCGAAGTTCCCGGACATACTCCATCTGAACGTTCGGTTTATCCCAATCTAGAACGGGCCATTGCCCAAGCACCAGGACGAGTCCTAGTGACTACCTTTGCCTCCTCAGTTCACCGGATAAGTATAGTCCTGGATATCGCCCAAAAACAAAACCGGAAGGTGGCAATTGTGGGTCGTTCCATGCTGAATGTGATTGCCCAAGCTCGCACCTTGGGTTACATTAAATGCCCAGATGACTTGTTTGAGCCGTTAAAAGCAGTTAAAAATATAGCGCCAGAAAAAATCCTGATTCTGACAACGGGTTCTCAAGGTGAACCGCTAGCCGCAATGACTCGCATTTCTAAAGGGGAACACCGAGAAATTCAAATCCAAGCAGGGGACACAGTTGTCTTCTCTGCCAACCCCATTCCTGGTAATACAATTGCGGTGGTCAATACCATTGATCGGTTAATGAAGCTGGGAGCCAATGTTGTGTATGGTCGTAAGCATGGCATTCATGTTTCTGGTCATGGTGCTCAGGAAGACCATAAACTGATGTTGGCTCTAACACGACCAAAATTCTTTATGCCGGTTCATGGTGAACATCGGATGCTAGTTCAGCATGCCAAGATGGCTCATAGTATGGGCATCCCTGTGGAAAATACTGTGATTACCGACAATGGGGATGTGGTGGAGTTATCTGAGGACAGCATTAGTATTACAGGTAACGTCCCCTCAGGTATTGAACTGGTAGACCGCACTGGTATTGTTCATGACAATGTTATGAAAGAACGTCAGCAGTTGGCTGGAGATGGAGTAGTGACTGTAGCTGCAGCAATCAGTTGGGATGGCAAACTCCTTGCCAAGCCAGAAATTCATCTGCGGGGTGTGGTCTCACCGTTAGAAACATCCCTCCTGCAACAGTTGGTGATCAAAAGAATTGAA
>NZ_JAAHHZ010000090.1:10225-26234 GCF_010672005.1 Moorena sp. SIO4A5
CACAGATCAGCTAATTTAACAAATACGCTAGTACACATTTAACTGATCTATTGGAATTGGTAACAGCTTTTTGGCAGTTGATGCTTAACCCTTAACAGTCAACTATGCTTTAAGCGTGCTGCTTTCAAAGCTCCGCATTTTGCCAGCTATCAGCTTTGATGCCCCTGTAGCGAAGGAGCTGACGCTGGAGTACTAAACCAAAAGCTCAGTTTATGTCCTTCGGAACTATCGCGCACCAATGGCTCCAATTGAGTAGCGTAAATGGGTATTAGCTTACCTGGTTTACACTAACTTAGTCATGTTTGTGTCGATTGACTATATATATTTAATTCGATTTTAAGATCAGCTGCTGATATCCAGCGGCGAAAAGACCCTATTCCAATAGGGATAGGGTAAGGACAAAAAAAAGGCGGTATGCCTGTAATAACCACCAAGATCGGCTCTCCTCAGGCAGAGGGGGGGTGTTATCTTGCTCTGGCAAGATATACATAAAAATGATCCTCTGTCAATCCGGTATGAGAAAGATATCTTGTGTAGTTATATTACAGGCGACTGGATTACCGCCTACTAGTAGTATCACAGGTAAAAGACATGAGTGTATCTGATTATACAATAAGTAAGCTAATCATTACAAGCCGAGTTTGGATTAACCCAGGAACAGATTCCTCCAAGATTACAATTCCTGCCTTACTCGGCAAGACCAGGAAGACTTTTGATCTGCTGGAGTCATTACGGCAGTGGCTGAACCAAATTGAGGTTGATAACCCCAAATTAGCCCACCGTCTGTGCCGACTAATTCCAGCCCAGTGTCCTTTTGAACGGCAGATTAAACTGTTCAATCGCACTCTACTTCGGATTCCACCATTGTGTAAACTCAATCCTGTCTATGATGAAGTGGTAGCCCTGCGCTTCCGAGCACTGTCTTATCTGGCCGATGAATGTGGTGAAGATATCACCTGTTACTGCTAAAATTCCGAAACGAGAATTTTAGCTGCAGGCGTCGGGAAACCGTGCCTATTAGAAAACATCATGGCCATTATTGCCCTAAAAGCCTGGTATCTCCAGAAATACGAACCCATCAAAGAATTGGAGAAACGCCACCATGACCTGCGTTTGAGCAAAAATAGTTTGCTTAAGTCAGGCTTAAGAGCAGATTTTTTGGATGATAGCCAGGATGTGAAAAACTCTGAATGGTTTAAGCGCTACCTAGCAGGGGAAAGGGTGGATTTCTACATAGAAGGTAGTGGGGGCTATGCCATTTCCAATATTGACTTGATTTCTCACGAGATTTACTTCACGAAGCGAGAGGTAATGGCACAATTGTCGCCAATAATCTTTGTGAGTTACCAGACTGAATACAGTGCCTCTAGTGAGGCTTTGCGTAGCACCCTGTCAGATACCCTAGACACTTTTAATCAGCGATCGCGTTTACCCCTAACCCTAGAAGAATCCCGACGCCCAATTGGTCAACCAATGCGCCTGGGGAGTACCCAGATGCGCAAAATCCGCAAAAGTCTGGTATTCATTGCTGATGGAACCCCGGTGGCTGGTCTAGCAACGGAAAACAAACCGTTAGTGATCCCTAGTCCCTATGTTTGTGTGGAAATCGGCTATGCTTTAACGGCTAAGCCGACAGAACAGATTTTGCTGGTAAAGATGGAACGACCAGATTTACCAGGGCAGTTCCCTTTTGATCTGCCTAGCTACCAGCAGCTGATCTACCAAAGTCCACAGGAACTGCGCCAAATGTTGCCAACGGTGATGGAAAATTTGCTGCAACGGTTTAATTTATCAACTTAAGTAGTCTGTAAGTCTCAAGCAAAACTGGTGGATAAAGGACAAAGGACGTGTAAGGGGATTTGGTGTATTGGGAATCCCTGTGAACTTGGATCAATGACTTTTTGCCTTCCCCTTCAAGGTCGCTGATAATAGTTGGCATGGATTAAGGAGAATTTTCTATGCCAAGAACCCCAGACGAGTACGCTGTTCACATTCTTTTGTCAAGTGGTCACCGGGAAGAAGTACGGTTTGCCACAATTAAAGAGTTTCAAAAGTGGTATAGTGGCGAACTTATCCCAAAATCTAACTCTGAAGACTTCATTAGCGTACCCATTAAAAATGTTCAAGGGGAGTACATGGTTGTACGTCCTGCTCGTATCACTGCTATGCGGGTGGAACCTATTTTCTCTGGTAGCGTCGAACGTTTTTAATACAGCTTGACTGCTTTGACTGGGCAATAGCTGGTGATTGAATTCTTGGCAAGTATGAGCAAAACTCTGACTCGGATTTCCCTAACCATAGGAATAGCCCTCCTACCAATTAGTGGTGCTGCAGTTGCTAGTGTTCCGCTGCAAGCGGTTCAACTAGAAACTGTTCAGTTCAATCAGGATCCATTGGGTTTAGATGAACAGCTGTGGAAGCGTCCTGGTGCTCAGTCAGGGGACTGGCGAGTGATGTTGAGGGCGATAGACAATAGCTTGCGTTATCTGAAAACCCCTAGTGCGGCTAAAGCTTACCAAAACTATTCCGTACCAGGAGTAACTCGCGATCGCGTCCGTCGTTCTCTAGTCCGTTTTCGGCAACTGCTGATCAAGTCCCCTACTCCTCAAGCGTTGCAAACTGCTATCCAACAAGAGTTTGTCTTTTACAAGAGTGTGGGGAAGGACAATCAGGGAACTGTTGGGTTCACGGGTTATTTTGAGCCAGTGTATGCTGGGAGTCGCACACCTAGTGCTGAGTATCGCTATCCCCTTTACCGACTACCTTCTGATTTCCAACGTTGGCAAAAACCTCACCCAACCCGTGCGGCATTGGAAGGATGGGATGGTTTAGGGAAAAATAGCCCACTACGAGGGAAAGAACTAGTTTGGTTACGCGATCGCTTAGAGGCGTTTTTGATTCACGTTCAGGGTTCAGCGCGAGTTAGAATGCCGGATGGCACCTTGATGAGCGTGGGCTATGCCGGTAAGACGAGTCATCCCTACACTAGTATCGGGGGACAACTGGTTAACGATGGCAAGATCGAGCTAGAAGGACTGACCCTGCCTGCGGTGATCGATTATTTCCGCACTTCACCGACGGAACTGAGTCAATATTTACCCCGCAATAAAAGTTTTGTGTTCTTTCGCGAAACCAGGGGGGCACCTGCTACCGGTAGTCTTGGTTTGCCAGTAATGCCTGAGCGCTCGATTGCTACGGATAAATCTATCATGCCTCCAGGAGCCTTGGCCCTTATCCAAACTAGTATTCCTTATCCCAATGCTGTGGGTCAGTTGGAATCTAGGCTGGTCAGTCGCTATGTGTTGGATCAGGATACTGGTAGTGCGATTAAAGGGCCGGGTCGAGTGGATATATTTATGGGTACTGGTAAATTGGCAGGTAATCGGGCAGGGCTGATTAATGATACAGGAGAGTTGTACTATTTGTTGCTGAAAAATTAAGACCACAAAATAGTGCTCAAGCTTTAACTATAAACTTGAACTATAAAAAAAAACTTTAACTATCAAACTATACATAAAATTATACATAAAAATTTCCTCTAAAACACACCTGATCCCCTACATTACCCGTTGAAACTGAGAAGAAAGGCTAAAAAAACGAGGTAGGTCAATATGAGTCGTTCTCAAGGGTCAAACCAAAATTCTTTCAGTGAGCTTGATGTGGTTGCTGTGATGTTTTTCAGTTCTTTTGTACTTGGCTTTATTCCTATTAATATTGCTTTTCACCAAAACCTACCAGTTAATGAGGATTTTGTCAATCCAACAGAAGTAGAACTTTGGGGGGTTGAACTTTCCCCCGGCTTAAAGCACGGGGGCAGCCAGTTAACCTAATTTCCCTTATCAATCTCCCACAGTGGCAATTGTTGAATTGGGTCTAACTGGACATTCTTTAACCCTGACTGGGCAAAAGCATATTCCTTTGGTTGCCATAACGGTATTAAGGGTACATCCTTTGCTAACAGTTCTTGGATCTCAGCAAAAATCTGCTTTCGGGCGGCTGGATCTGATTCCTGACGCTGTTGCTGAATCAGTTCATTCATGCGATCGCTATAATAAAACGACCCCTGAGAGCGACTGGCTCCAGCTTCACACCCTTTCCCAAGGGAACCTTTAGTACAACTGACTAAGGGCTGAATAAAGTTATCGGGGTCAGAAAAGTCAGGATACCAATCGACTAAGGCACTCTGATAAACTCCCTTACCTAGATTGCCAAAGAAATTCGCTGACTCCACAGTTTGGGGCTGGATTTCCACAATTCCCCCAAGTTCCTGGGCAGCATATTCTTTCAGAAGACTGGCAAGTTGTTGTCGGGTTGCTGAACCTGAGGAATACCAAATTTCTAATGTCAACGGATTGTCTTTAGTAAATCCCGCTTTGGCTAGCAGTTCTTTGGCTTTGGCAATATTACCGTCACCGTAGGCGTCTTTAAAGGTTGGCTTGGAAACATCAAAGCTAGTGGGAATGATACTAAAGGCTGGTGCAGCTTGGTTTCTTAGCACCCGTTCGTTGATCAGTTTACGATTAACAATCGCAGCGATCGCTTGTCTGACTTCTGGTTTATCCAACGGTGCCATCTGGGTATTGAGCACCATGTAGTTAATATTATTGCTGGGAGATTCTATGACTTGCCAACCCCCAGATGCTGCTCCTTTTTGCAAACTGAGGATTTGATCGGGATCTAAACTTTGATAACCAATGTCTACAGCACCAGTTTTGATGGAATTGAATAAATTAGCGGAATTGGTGAGGATTTGAACGTTTAATCCCTGATTGGCAGGTTTTTTACCCCAATAGTCTTCAAACACATCTAGGCGAATCCCATTAGGACTAAACTTGACTAGTTTATAAGGACCAGTGCCTACAAATTTGGTCGGTTGAAATTTACCACTACCAATTTCATAGGCATTGGGAGAAACAGCACAAGTTCCAGAGAAAGCTAACAGTGCTGGAAAGGCAGCGAAGGGATTTTTGAGTTTAATCGTCAGTTCGTATTCTCCAGAGGGTTCAATCGAATCTACCAAACCTTCGAGTAGAGAAGAGGGCTTGCCACCATTTTCGATAAACCGACGCAAGGAAAATGCCATGGCTTCAGCGTTAAATGGGGTGTTATCATGAAAGACTACACCTTGGCGTAGGGGAATGGTGTAAGTTAAGCCATCCTTGCTGATGGTAGGCATAGCAGTTGCCAGTTGTGGCACTAATTCTGAGGTACCCAGCTTGTAGGTATAAAGGCGATCGCCTAAGCTGTAATGGATGTTACTAGCTGCTAGTTCGTAGGCATCGGCTGGATCGAGGGTTCTCGGTTTTAGGGTAGTACCGATAGTGAGTCTATTACTGTTACTGCTGCTGGATGAGCCTGTCTGTTGATTGCTAGGAGAACCACCACAACTAATAATTAGGAAGCAGCTACAGAGGAATAAAGCTAGAAATTTGGTAGTTGAACAGTGTTTGCGGGATAGGGGAAAGCAGTTCATGCTTAGGTAATTTTGATGAGCTACAAGTAATTTATTATCGTAGCTATCTTAAGACCCCTTGCCAAAAATATAGCGTTTTAGAATACAGCGATGATTGATCGAGAGGGGGGTTCTTCCGTAATTAGTATGCTAATTTAGCCTAAAAAATCAACTATCAAAATATCAAAGCTATATAACGTAGTAGGTTTATTTAATGTAATTTAGCAGTTTAGCATAACAGGTACCGAAGAGCCATATTAGTTAATCCTCAATCCTAAGTAGTCAAACACAAGCTTATAGCTTATAGCTGTTCGCGTAGCGTGCGCGTAGCGCATTACCTGACAGCTGACTAATTTGTGAAGAATTGTTACAAAAAAACAGACTTTAGCATAAAAACACCCAGCTTAACCTGAATAACTAATTAGATCCCATAACTCGTAGCTAACTAGCGTTGGATGAAAACACTCCCCCACTTACTAAACTCAGCACTCAGCACTCAGCACTCAGCACTCAGCACTATTCTCAAATCGGGATTTAATCGGAATATCAAACACAGGT
Organism: Moorena sp. SIO4A5; assembly: GCF_010672005.1. NCBI lineage: Bacteria > Bacillati > Cyanobacteriota > Cyanophyceae > Coleofasciculales > Coleofasciculaceae > Moorena > Moorena sp. SIO4A5. The sequence continues at coordinate 16,236 of NZ_JAAHHZ010000090.1, forward strand.
ATGGCGATATGTGGCAACCCAACATCAAACATCTTACCCCAGAGCAAGAGACTTTAATTTCAAATTATCAAGAAAAATGGTACAATTTATCTTTATTGACTGGAGCCGTTGATCGTCACGAAGCAACATTAGCCATAAACGCTGCCTATACAGCCATTGGCAAACCAGTACCAGATATTGTTTTTTGTGATAGCCCTTACGGTTTTTTTAAAATTCTCCTCAATCAACTCCAGCAACACATTGACAGCCAACTAAAGAGTCAACTCCAGCCAAGACTGGAGAGTCAATTAATCAATCAACTACGGCAACATCTCAACACCCAACTCGGCAAAGAACTCCAACAAGAGCTACTCTACCAACTCGGGCGAAAGCTTAACATTAAACGGATTAGCCGTCAACTTGAAGAGAAACTGTGGCAACCCTTGGACACTTCCATGGGAACCCAACTACACAGGCAATTGCAAAACCAATTGTTATATGAACTAGATACCTCAACAGTTAGTCAACAGCGAATTCGACTGGGCTTGCAAGTACTTGAACAACTTGGGACTGAATTGAGACTATTCATGTCACCCTTATACTGGAGTATTGACAGTAGTCGGTTTGACTTTTATATTTCCGTCCTAAATTGCCCTCACCATCAAACCACATGGGAAATATTCCAATCCCTAGTCAAACACTGTAGTTGGATGTTCCCATTTGAAAAAATCTGCTTCGTTTGCGATCGCCCAACCAAGCTCTCATTTGACACTCAACACCGCCTTCATAGAGAAGGACAGCCAGCCATGGAATTTGCTGATGGTTTCAGCTTATACTCCTATCACGGCGTGACGCTACCAGAAAAATACGGGACAGTCAACCCCAACCAGTGGCAAGCAGGGTGGCTTTTAGAAGAACCCAACGCTGAACTTAGGCGAGTCCTCATTGAAGGAATTGGTTACGCCCGAATTTGCCAAGACCTAGAAGCACAGGGATTGGATTCCTGGCAAGAATACACCCTATTAAAAATTAATAACGATATCGATATCGAGCCAATTTTTCTACTCAAGATGACTTGTCCTAGCACCAACTTTGTTCACATTATGCGAGTGCCGCCTCATGTAGAATCAGCCCGTGAGGCAATTCGCTGGGTAAATTGGGATACTGATCCAGAGGAATTTTTAGTCCAGACTTGAGTCCAACTCACGTTAATATCAAGTGGTTAATAGCAAAGTTGCCCTCAAAGATAGCACCATGTCTTGATGCAGTCCCTTCCCCATCAGCAGGGAAAAGAGGAAGCAGGACTGAAGCAGCGACTCTACCTGTAGGGTGCCTTAATAACGCACCCTATACCATCAGCGTGTTTGTTGCCCAGTTTTGCCTAAGTCCTGAACTTGCACAAATGGTGCAACTGTTTTGTGGTTGAAGGTTACCCTTCAACCTACCCGACAAGGGACGCCTGGGCAAGAACAACCTTCAACCTTGAAAATGTATATGGGAGTCAGGATTGTTTTAGTAGAACCCGCTGGTCCATTGAATGTGGGTTCTGTAGCGCGAGTGATCAAAAATATGGGGTTATCCCAGCTGGTGCTAGTGAATCCTCAGTGTGACCATCTCAGCCAAGAAGCACAGCAGATGGCAGTGCACGGGGTAGATATCTTAGAAAAAGCCCAAGTGGTAGCAACCATACCAGATGGCTTAGTCGGGTGTCAAAGAGCGATCGCAACCACTGCTCGTAGCCGCGCCATCCCCACTACTCTCGAACATCCCAGAACCGCCTTACCCTGGTTATTGTCAGCTGGCGTAACCTCTGCCCTGATTTTTGGCCCTGAATCTAGGGGATTGAGCAATGATGAACTCAATCATGCTCAGCGGTTTGTCCGGATTCCCACTAGTTCCACCTATCCAGTCTTAAACCTAGCCCAAGCCGTAACAGTTTGCTGTTATGAACTTTATCAATATCAACTTTATCAAAGTACACAGCAGCCATCACCGGTCCCAAGTCAACCCTTATCCCCCGCTCCCCCCTACCAAGATTCTGCTCTTTTGGACCAGATAGAACGCTACTCTAAGCATCTAGAAGCCTTATTATTGAACATTGGTTATCTTTATCCCCATACCAAAGCAGCACGGATGGAAAAGCTGCGACGTCTATTAAACCGAGCAACCCCTACCACAGAAGAGATCAACATGCTCAGAGGAATGCTCCGCCAGGTAGAATGGGCGCTACAATTTTTACCAAAGTCTGGGGTAGATGATCCATCAAAACCAAACCAGTCCTAAAATAGGCTTGCATAGGTTCTATTGGAGGTTTGATAGATGGGCGCTTCAACTGTTGGTACTAGATCAAAACTCTGTAATCGGAACACTCACGAAAAACTGAAAGCGAAGTTTGATACTGCTATATCCATTAAAGTTCTCTCCCTTATCATTAGACCATACTCAGAAAATTCCGAGAACTAGCCGATTTTTTCGGGTTTTATGTATCTGGTTAACCTCAGCCTAAGATTCAGCAGTGGAAAAACAACAGAAACCAACCTCCTCCCGCCGCCGCCCGCGTCGCCACCTTAGTAAACAGCCACAAACTAAGGAGATTAAACCCTCCAAATCCCAACCAAAACAGAAAGCGCGCCGCCAAAGCTCATCCGCAAAATCACATAAATCTCGGTCAACTCCGCCACCTACCCCGCGTACCCGTGCTCGTCTATCCCGTTCACCAAACTCTTCTACAATTCCCTCCAGTCAATCCCAGCTGAGGGTAGCATACCGAACACCCCAGTTACCAAACCTTCGTAGAAGACTCAATCCCTTTGCTACACGAGCGTCCTCATCCTTGCCCACCATAACCAATTCTCGTAATCCAATTCGGCAACGTCCTCAGCCAGAATTAGTTGCTGATTTATCCCCTAAATCCTCCAAAACAAGCCAACTAAAAGCTAGACTACCCCTCCCAACCCCCAATCACCAATCTGTACAAATTCGGAGAACTCGCCGAGAGCGCCGTTCCGAAAACTCCTCTACCAGGCTATGGATTTTGATTATCCGTTTGCTGATTGTAGGAATTGGTCTCGGAGCGATCGCAGGTACCGTATTATCGAGCTTGGGTACTGCTAGCCAACCATCTACCAAAACCACAGACAATGCTCCAATTGAAGTCCAGCAGACTTTGAGTCAGACAATTAGTTCTCAATTGACACCCCTGCTGCTCAACAAATCTCCCTTACAAAAACAAATTCAAACTCTAGTAAAGCAACACCCCCAATTGCAACCCGGAATCTTCATCCATGATCTCGATACCGGTGCTTTCCTAGAATCAAATAGCCGTCTCATTTTTCCTGCTGCTAGCACCATTAAGTTACCAATTCTAATTGCTTTCTTTCAGGATGTAGATGCAGGCAAAGTTTTCTTAGATGAATATATAACCATGAAACCAGAGATGATTGCTGGTGGTTCTGGAAACATGCAATATCAAAAACCAGGCAAACAGTACAAAGCTCTGGAAGTAGCCACCAAAATGATCACCATTAGTGATAACACTGCTACGAATATGCTGATTGAACGTCTTGGTGGCATCGAAGTTCTCAATCAACGATTCCGCTCTTGGGGTTTGAAAAAAACTGTACTGCGCAACCCCCTACCAGATTTGCCAGGAACAAACACCACTAGCCCAAGAGAACTGGCTAGTTTGATTTTTCACCTTGAGCAAGGTAAGTGGATTTCTCCCCAATCTCGTACTGACCTGATCGATATCATGATCCAAACTAAGACCAACACACTATTACCCCAAGGACTAGGTAATGGTGCCACCATTGCCCATAAAACTGGCACCCTTGGCCGACTTCTGGCCGATGTAGGTTTAGTAAAAATGCCCAACGGCAAGCGTTACATTATCAGCGTAATGGTCAAACGCCCCTTTAATGATGCCAGTGCCGAAAAACTGATTCGCACCATTTCTCGACAAGCCTATGACTACTTGAATAATTAGCAATTTATAATTAGTTATTTATTAATTACCGGTTAAACCTTGAAAGTTGACTGTTGAAGGTTGACTGCTGCCTTTGAGCAATCTGCTACTGACAACTGATCTAGAGATTGCCAGATTTTCGATAACAAAGCATCCAAGCCGATTTTAGCAACAGCTGAAATTGAAAAAACTGGTACCTGAGTAAGCTGATTTAGGTAAGTAGACACCTCATCGATCATGTCTTGATCAACCGCATCTACCTTATTAAGGGCAAGAATTTGGGGACGTTCTGGCAATTCTCTGCCATAGGCTTGTAACTCCTGTTGAATGGTTTGATAATCAGCAATCGGGTCAGCAGCAGTAATATCAATCAAATGCAGTAACAACCGAGTGCGTTCGATATGACGTAGGAAGTCGTGACCCAGACCAATACCTTGATGAGCTCCAGCAATCAACCCAGGAATGTCAGCAAATACAGTACCATCCCCAGTTGGTTTACGAACCACACCTAAATTCGGAATCAAAGTGGTAAAGGGGTAATTGGCTATCTTGGGTCGTGCCGCTGACAGTGCTGAAATCAGAGTAGACTTACCAGCATTAGGTAGACCAATAATGCCTACTTCCGCCAGTAACTTCAACTCCAAGCGTAACCTCAGTTGCTCTCCAGGTAGTCCAGGTAACGCATGCTCTGGTGCGCGATTGTGATTACTCAGGAAATGCCGATTTCCCAAACCTCCTTTACCGCCTTTGGCAATACAAAGCATTTGCTGAGGTTTCACCAAATCCCCCAGCATTTCTCCCGTGTCAGCATTGTAGACAACCGTGCCACAGGGAACTTCAATAATGCGATCGCTACCATTTTTTCCCGTCCGATTATTAGGGCCTCCCCGACCCCCATTCTCAGCTCGAAAGCAATGGGCGTATTTGAAATCTAGCAATGTTTGCAGGTGCTCGATAGCATTGAAAATCACGCTACCCCCCCGACCACCATTACCCCCCGCCGGTCCTCCAGCAGGAACATACTTTTCCCGCCGAAACGCCACAATTCCATCGCCCCCGTTACCAGCTACAACTTCAATTTCTGCTTGGTCGATAAATTGCATAATTAGTTTTTAGTCCTTAGTGCTTAGGTCTTAGTCCTTAGTGTTTTCTTGACATCAGTCAGTTGAACCGATTACCCTTAATTAATCTAACTACTAATGACCAATGACTAATGACTAATGACTAATCACCAATCACCAATCACCACTTATAAATATGCTGAAACATCTTCACCACAATCATCGGCTAAATAAGATAAAGCCCGGAAGCGCAAGCCGACTAACTGATCATAGAGAGGATTAAGCTTACACATCGGTGGGATGTGGACGATTTTGTGATTAAATAGCTTCACGTCCCGTTCAAACGGACACTGAGAAGGAATCAGTTTACACATAAATCGAGCGACCCGTGGGTCATTAACATCCATACCATCTAACCAATCCCGCATTGGCTGTAGAATATCCGAATGGGGATGGTCAGAACTTCCTGGTTCTTGAGCTAAGGCATCAGCAGAATCGCTTTGCTCAGTTGCCTTACCGTCATAAAGAGTTACCTGCAGTGATTCAAGAGCCTCAACCTTATGACCTAGCGCTTCACAGAACTGGTGTAGAACATCAGCTTCAGTCGCAGAGTACACCCCATCTGCCAAGGCTACCATTACAGCAGTTCGTAGAAAATTCTCTGCCGTTGTGTTATCCTTACCTAAAGCTGCTGCCAGTTCTTCAGGAGTAATGGGTTTATCAAAAGACTGCAAATCAGTGCCAGGAGCCAATGTCTCTTGGGTGATTTGAGCCATAACCTCTTGTTCTTCTGGGTCAAAGTGACCATCAGCCCAGGCAACGGCAAATAAACCCCGCAGCCAAGCTGAAATCTGTTCTTCGGTGTAGGTAGCAGTGCTGGAAGTAGCCATAAATACTTAAAATCAATCTCCTAACACTATTTTAGGAGCAATCACAATAACTAATCGCTCCATAAGGTTGAAGCCTATAACATCAAAATAGCAATCGGATTAAGAAGCATCGACCACTTATAATTCTGAGATATTCGTGACTCTAGCAGAATTTAGTCTTTTCTTAATGTCAGTCCTAACCAGTGCTACTGGACAGTTCTTGCTCAAAACTGGAGCCGAAAAGCTGGATAAAGTTAACGCTAGCAATTGGCTAGATCAGATATTCAGTATACCCAAGACCCCAGAAATTATAGCAGGGCTAAGTTGTTATGGTTTAGGGGCACTGGCATACATTTTGTTGCTGACGCGGGTAAATCTCAGCGTTGCTGGTCCTTCAGTATCCTTGACTTACGTCTTCTCCGTACTGATGGGCTATTTTTTCTTTAAGGAAACCATCCCCGCTAGCCGTGCCGTGGGGTTGGGTTTGATTATCTGCGGTGTAATGTTGGTAATTTGGAAAAAATCAGTTAGTAATTAGTCATTTGTAAAGACTATGGATGTAAGCCTCTTGTTTACCCAGCTTTTTTAGGGGGGTAATAGGGGCATACCATGCCACCATACAAGCCTTTTACCTACTCAGGACTTACCCACTCAGATCTGTAAAATCAGATCTGTAAAACTGCTGTAATTCCCTATTCCCGGTTCTTTCCAGAGCCGAAGTTCCAGGGTAAGCGCAAGAAAAAAAGGTTCGAAATAAGCATCTAGGCCGAAGTTACCCGTTCATTTGTACTACTATGCTAGTTAAAGTCTCACAACTATTTCTTTTCCTATAACGTGAGTCCGTCAGCATATCCTAAGTGTTACCTTGGGCGTTGGCAACTGAGCTCAATCTTGCCCCCGTAAGACTTGCGGCTAACTACCTACTCAGTAATCGACCTTACTGAGAGTACCTATGGGGGTTACTTCGTTCCTGATAACCATTATTTGGACTTTTAAGATGGTACTATTCACCGGAAGTGTTGTTGGGAATCGATAGTTGGGAGACAAACCAGCTATCCAGAATCTTCTTTGACTTTTGTCTGTGGCGTATCAATCCATTTCGCCACACCCTTGTCACGATGATTCAACATACCTTTCTCTCGTATCCATGAGTCCCTTGCCTGTTACTAACTTCACCTGGATTGGTTCGGCTTCACTATTCGACCCCTGCGTTCATCTATAGACTTGTTAGTTTCTATAAATGGGGGTAGGGCTGTCACTCCGATTCCGGGAGGGTTGGATTTACACCAACATGGTTATCAAGTTGTCAAGGTTCATATAAGCCTTGCGGCTAGTTCCCCGAACCCTAGTGGGTAAGGTTTATAGCCAACGAATCGCACTGTCTCCTCAAGGGTGGGGTTTTCACCCACATCCGCAAAACAGTTAGGATTTTTGAGGATTTTCCTCACGAATCCCCTTACTCATACCCCTCTAGAAACTAGAGGGGTATGAGTAAGAAAGAGCCGCACTAGTGTTCATAATCCAAGGTTGTTTTGGGTAATGGGTAACGGGAATAGGCAACCGGTAATCGGTAATGGTACAGGAGTAATCGCACTCTGACAACTCCAACACCGATTGCTATAGAAAAGTTAAGCAGGGGACTAAAGCCCTACCCTGCTAGAACCGTCTTCGACGGTTTCGGAGTCTTCGACGTTCCCGATGTCTCGCAATTTCTTTACGTTTGCGTTTTTGTGCAAATGTCTCAAAATGACGATTCTTTTTCATATCGGCAAAGATGCCAGCTTGGGAGACTTTTCGCTTAAATCGACGTAGGGCTGACTCTAAGTGCTCATTTTCACCAACCACCACTTGGGTCATTCAATGTCCTCCTGTTTTGATCGCTTCCGTGGTCGAATAACAAGTCATCATTCATCCCATAAGTACAGGACAGGGCAAACCTCTGATTGACTGACAAAACTCCTACAACTGACGGAAGGTGTTGGCATCTGGCCAGTTTTTAAAACGAATGGCTGATATCTCAAGTCCGTTGAAAATCATAATCTTGCACCTGGATAGCCTGCACTCGTCTATGGCAAGGAAATCGGAATCAAGCCTGCCAAAAGCAGGCTCTCAAATCCTTATTTTTTCCTTACTCCTTGTCAAGTGGACTGTGATGGTTTACCTCCACGCTTCAGCCTGGAGAGTTTGCTACAATATCTCCCTTAAAACTAACTTTAGCTATGAGCCGTGGAATTAATGATATTGTTGGTTAACTCACACACTACAACTAGTGTGATTCTCGATCTGAACACTGCCTATTTGGGTTTTCCTACTCTAGGTCTTAAACGTTCATACTTGTCTGAATCAAAGAGTTTGAGATGCCTTCAATCCACTTATAGACAGCAATCCTACGCACACTAGTATCTTCCAACTAGAGTTTGGGTTTCCTTTACCCTACCAGGATTACTCCCTAAATTATGATGCGCAGCGTAGATTTTGACAGGGGGAAAACCCCTGCCCTGCGTTCAGATCTCAGAATTGGGTTTTGATTTGGATCAAAGCGAGCTTAGTAGCGACGAGAGAAGTTATCACCTCTGCGACCGCCCCCAAATGAGTTTCTTTTTTCGCGAGGCTTGGCTTTATTGACTTTGAGTTCGCGCCCCATCCATTCAGCTCCATCAAGGTCTTCAATGGCCTTCGCTTCTTCCTCCTCTGTGTTCATTTCCACAAAAGCAAAGCCCCTGAAGCGACCTGTTTCGCGATCGGTGGGCATGTGAATTCGCTTGATTTGACCATATTCTTCAAACACAGATTTCAGATCCTCTTCTGTCACCTCACGTGCAAGGTTACCAACGTAGACAGACATACAATATCTCCAAAATTTGATTTATGTAGAGATAGAAATTTCGGAGGCATGCTTAGCAATATGAAACAGAAGAAACCTGTCAACACTGAAAACAAAAACTGCAACCGATACCTATACTCGTCTTTTATGATAACATAGACAGTAAGGTGATTAACGTCCTACTCGGGTTGTGCAATTAAGCTATTGTGCATTTTCATTGCATAGTTGCCAGTTTTGAAAAAACTTTTCATACCCACTCCCCCATTTCTGCCTCCCCCCTCACAGCTGTTTTATTCTAGCCGCAAATCTGGATAAACCAGGGAAGGTGACCGAATTTGGGACTGAGCTTTTGACGGACGCTATCAGTATGTCGCTGATCAGCCCATTTGGTGATAACCCAATGCTTATCAGTAGTCGAACCAAAGTTTTTATAGCTATGTAAATTTTTGTAAATTTTTATCCCATCTAGTTGGAGCAACGATGGGATATTTTTTAGCATTTCTTAATGTAGCACCGTTTATTTTTGAACGAACTTAATATATTAATTTATTTATAAATAAATTAATATATTATCCTGGCTTATAATCCTAAGTATAAATACTCAGGATTAGTCAACGATTTGCGATTAGCCCTTCGGGCGGCGTAAGCCCCATGGCAAAATTCCCAAAATTCGTAATCTTTTAGAACTACACAATGTAGTGCGGAATGTGCGTCATAAAGTAATATCAATTCTTCAAAGGTAGACTACAGATGCAGATGGGGAGATGAGGAGATGGAGAGATGAGGAGATGGGGAGATGAAATTGATGTTTAGCTATAATTTCTCGAATTGGTATAACTTGATTGATGAAGGCAAAAGCTAAAAGCAATCCCAGCATTAGCGCCCTTATCAAGGGAGGCAAGCAAAAGACAATTTTTTATAAAAATTATCAAAAGTATTTTTTATCTATTATTTATACCGCAATTATACGGAATTTTTACGAAATTTTAAATTAAAAATTAATATAAAAAATCATAACTATTTCGTCAAATATTTTCAAAAATTAACACCTCTACTTTAGAATATAAAAAATCAGCAAAAAACAATCCAGGCCATTAAAAATAGCTGAAATCAAAAACTTTAATCTAAAAATCAAGGTTAAGCTGTGTTCTTTTTCGCTTTTTTAGGGTGAGAATGGCTTTGTTGCATAAAGAGTATGAGTTGAGTGAGATAATCTATAGAGAGAAAAATAGAGCTTCCCCTTAGCCATGACAGAAGCAACCGCCAAGACCAAATATAAGATATTGAATTGGAGTAAGTACA
>NZ_JAAHHZ010000091.1:0-25079 GCF_010672005.1 Moorena sp. SIO4A5
TGTCACTCGGATTTCACGAGGGGTGGAATTTCACCACCATGGTTATCAAGTTGTCATGGTTCATTTAACCAAGCAGCTAATCCTCCAAATCCTTATTGGATAAGGTTTATAGCTAACGAATCGCACCTCGAAATTGGTACCAACCTGCATCGTTAATAGACTTAGCTAAACAGTGGTTTTTAACCAGGTTTTTAACTCTTAAATCTTGCCTTCGGCACGCTGCGCGAACGTAGGCGACCAGGTCGTTAGACCGGATTACGCAGCGCGCCGGAGACGAAACCTTAGATAGTGGAGCCTTTATGGGTGTTCGGCTTTGCATAAAAGGGTTAAATCTTTTGTAATAAGGCTCCACTATCTTACGGTAACTTCTAACCAGTCTCTTGGCGTGCTCTTCACGTTGTCTACTTATTTTAAGGTGTGTCCTACCTAGTCTATTAATTGCTTTTTTACGGTTAGCAGAGCCTTTCTTTTTTCGAGAAACTCGACGTTGATAAAACTTTAAGTGCTTTTCACCTTTTTTGTAAAACCTGGGATTAGGTTCAGAGTATCCGTCAGAGTCGGTATAAAACTCCTTCAAGCCTACGTCCAATCCAACAGTAAAGCCAGTGGCTTCTAATTGTTCTGAATTGTCTACTTTGACGCAAAACTGGACATAGTAACCATCGGCTTTTTGGACAATCCGAACTCGCTTGATTAATTTTTGTTCGAATCTCCACAAGTCCCAGGTCCCCTTGAGCTTGACTTTTCCGATACCCTTCTTGTCGGTGAATTTTATGGACTTATTATCTGGGGATAACTTCCATCCAGATTGCTTATACTCCACTGATCTAGAATGTTTCTTGAAACGAGGATAACCCTTCTTTCCAGGAATTTTATTTTTGCAGTTATCGAAGAAACGTTTGATAGCACGTTCTACGTTCTCAACAGAGGCTTGGCAAGCATGACTATTGAGGTCTTTAACAAATTCAAACTCTTCCCTTAGTTGAGTGTTGTATCGATAGAGTTCTTTCTTCCCTGTTCCACGATTGTCCATCCAATACCGAAGTACCTTGTTACGGACAAAACGAGCCGTTCTAATGGCTTCATTTATTGCCAACTTTTGAGGCTCTTTAAGGACAGCCTTGAATTCCATAACCAACACTTAAAATCACCTCCTTGGTATTGATGCATTGCTTTCTATTATAGTCGATATCTTAGGACGAAAATTTCCGGGCAGTTAGGGAATAAATTCCTGTTCGGGCTAACCCCATGGATAGAATCGGTGGGGCGTTGCGCCCTCAGGGTCTTTGGTCACTTGTTTTCAACCCTTTCAACCCCCAGCTTCAGCGTGGGGGCTATCCACTTCTAAATTTTTAGGATTAGTTACCATCCCTGATAGTGCCAAGGATTGCCCGTGCCATGCTACTGAGCCAAACAAGGGCAAAATCTGCCTACAGAAGGCTTCTGTTGCTTTGGAAAGGTAACGATTGGGGTTAATCACCAAAGACAATACCCGTTTAACCACTACTCCCTCTATTTTTGCCCTGTGTAGCACCCCCATTTGTAATTCTTTTTCAATAGCTGTAATCGATACAAAGGCAGCTCCTAGTCCTGACTGTACTGCATTCTTAATCGCTTCAATGGAGTTAAGTTCCATCTCCACCTTAAACCGTTTAGCATCAATGCCACTGCGACCTAATACCTGGTCAATTACCTTACGGATGGTGGATTGGGAGTCCAAGGCAATAAACTGTAACTTATACAGGTCTTCTTTTTGGATCTTCTCCAAATTAGCCATGGGATGAAATGCAGGCAAGATTAGTACTAGCTCATCTTCAGCATAAGGACTAATGGTCAAGGTTTCTTGAAGTTCTGGGGGAACTTCACCACCAATAATGGCTAAATCCACTAGTCCATTGGCTACACCCCAGGAAGTGCGGCGAGTGGAGTGAACCTGTAATTGTACTGTCACCTCAGGATAGCTTTGTCGGAACATACCAAGCATCCGAGGTAGTAGATAGGTTCCGGTAGTTTGAGATGCACCAATAATTAAGGTCCCACCTTGGAGACTTTGTAAGTCGTCAATGGCTCGGCAGGTTTCCTGGCATAGAGCCAGAATTTTTTCCCCATAGTCCAACAGCAGGTGTCCAGCTTCCGTCAGTTGGGCACGGCGTCCACCCCTGTCAAATAACGGCACCTCTAACTGTCGCTCTAAATTTTGTACTTGCAGGCTGATAGCAGGTTGGCTTACGTATAGACTATCAGCAGCACGCTTGAAACTCCCCTCAGTAGCGATCGCTTTGAGTATACGGAGTTGATCGAGAGAAAAAGGTAGGTCAGACATAGGGCTAAACCATTAACAGAAAGGAGCGAGCTGAAATCGAAACTAACATAACCAGGACTCAAGTTCCTACTCCGTCTTGATGCAGTCGCTCATGGGGGGGACCCCCAAGACCGTAATGGTGCTTTTTCCGTAGGCGAATTAAATTCGCCACGGGTCGCACCTCTGCATCGCTTTTTTGCTATAATAGAGCGTTATTTCCCATCTATCACCCTTGCCTATGGTATTTCCAAATTGGCTGAGTGTCAGCCACTTTGTCATGTTTGGGTTGCTATTGACTTTTGCGATCGCTCATAGTGGTTTAGCCGCCCTGCGTTCTAAGGGTGAACAAATAATTGGTCCAAGGCTTTATCGTATTGTCTTTGCTTTAGTGAGTCTTCCGCTAGCAGTTGTATTAATTATTTACTTTTTGAACCATCGATATGATGGTATACAGTTGTGGCTCCTTCAGGACCTGCCAGGTATTAAGTCATTAGTATGGGGGCTTTCAGTCATTTCTTTCTTGTTTCTTTATCCAGCTACGTTTAATTTATTAGAAATTGCTGCGATTCAAAAGCCCCAAGTCCATCTGTATGAGTCTGGCATTATGCGGGTTACCAGGCATCCCCAAATGGTAGGACAAGTAATATGGTGTATTGCCCATACCCTCTGGATTGGTAGCACCTTTACCCTATTGACCTCCGTGGGATTAATTCTCCACCATCTTTTCGCTGTCTGGCATGGAGACCGCCGGTTGTTGGCACGGCATGGAGAAGCCTTTTGTGCACTCAAAGCTCGCACATCCGTAATCCCTTTTTTGGCAATTATCCAGGGACGTCAATTCCTGAGATGGCAGGAGTTTGTTCGTCCGGCATACCTAGGAGTCATCGGTTTTACTGGGCTGTTGTGGTGGGTACATCCCCTCATGATTACAGCTGTAGCCCAAGTAAATTGGTAATTAGGACATTTCTGTTGCTCAGATGATCCCGATTCGATGTAGCATGATCCCAAACAAATCTAAAAACCCTTATATTTCAAAAAATCATGGTATTGTCTGTTGATGAACGGACGTTTTCAAAAACAGTTTTAGACTCTTCTGAGCCAGTTATCGTTGATTTCTGGGCTCCCTGGTGTGGAGTATGCCGGTTTGTTCACCCCATACTTGAGGAATTCCAAGCTCAAGGAAGCAATGATGTCAAGGTTGTCAGAGTAAACGCCGATAACAATCTCAAGCTTGCCAATACCTATCGACTCAAGACCCTACCGACATTGCTATTCTTTGAGCAAGGTCAGTTGGTCTCACGAATAGAAGGTTTCCAAGGTCGGGATGAGCTGCTCAGGGAAATTGCCAGGCTGCTCAAATCACACTGCCAATACCCAGATTTGACCAAGGAGTTGGATAAAAGGCAGCGCCAAGGTTTGAAAGCTTTTTCGGCCAATATCCCCTCTAGAGAAATTCTACGTCTTAGGTCTTAGGTCTTAGGTCTTAGGTCTTAGGTGCAAGAGGGTAATGGTACACAAGGAAAGCTGTTGACACCCGACCTGCTTTACCCGGCGCTAGGGAACTGGGTCAGAACACCCTTAGCCATTCAACCTAAAAGCCTAAAACCTTCACTTAAACTAATTAGCTAATTAGCGACTCTTAACCTAATTAGCCATTGAATTGGTCATCGGTAACCAGGTTGTGGGTTTACCATTTCCCATGACCAATTTCCCTTTCCCATGACCAATTACCAATTACCAATTACCAATTACCAATTACCAATTACTAATTGGTTTCTGACTCTTGTGCCTGAACTGTCCCTGTGAATTGATAAAAGTTATATTATACCACTTTCATGGCTAGGAATTGGGAAAGTATCCGTGCCAAAAAGATAAATTTTTGTTAATTAAATTTTCTTATTATTTTCATCAAATATTGGGATTATCTGATGATTACTCGTTTTGATCAGATATTTTGTAATGAAGATTACTAAAAAGGTTAAGATTTGTATCAGATATGAGACCTTAGTGGCCTATTCACCGGATGGCGGCTGTTGGTAGTAGTCACCGCAAACCAATGCCAACCGTGAGTCCATGGTCTAGGCTGCTATAGTGCAGTTGAGATTAAAGGATCTGGCCTTCTACAGACAAACAAAAAGAAAAACTTTAGACATCAGCGGTTTACAGTTTGCCAAAATAGTAACGAAATCTGAAGTAGGCTGTCTTCAATGGAACCGCTTTATCAATATGCCTGGCTAATCCCAGTGTTTCCCTTGGCAGGGGCAATGCTGGTTGGTCTGGGGCTAATTTCCTTCAATAGAGCAACAAACCGTCTGCGGCAGCTGTTAGCTGTATTTATTGTCTCCTGGTTGGGGGCGTCCATGGTGTTCTCCTTTGCTATACTCTGGAGTCAATTTCATGGTCATGAACCCTATCAACGCACCCTGGAGTGGGCTGCTGCTGGCAATTTTCACCTAATGATGGGCTATACCATCGATCACTTAACCGCACTGATGCTGGTAGTGGTGACCACCGTAGCTTTTCTGGTCATGATTTATACCGATGGCTACATGGCTCATGACCCCGGTTATGTGCGCTTCTATGCTTATTTAAGCTTGTTTAGTTCCTCTATGCTCGGTTTGGTGGTTTCTGCCAACCTGTTGCAAGTTTATATTTTCTGGGAACTGGTGGGAATGTGTTCCTACCTGCTCATTGGATTCTGGTATGACCGTAAGGCAGCAGCAGATGCTTGTCAAAAAGCTTTCGTGACTAACCGTGTCGGAGACTTTGGTCTGCTGTTAGGCATGTTGGGACTCTACTGGGCAACTGGCACCTTCGACTTTGATGCCATGGGAGCCAATCTGGAAGCCTTTGTCGAATCCGGTTACCTGGGTGCAGGCATGGCAGCTGTGTTCGCTGTCTTAGTGTTTCTCGGTCCGGTGGCTAAATCCGCACAATTTCCCCTCCACGTTTGGCTTCCCGATGCCATGGAAGGCCCAACCCCAATCTCTGCCCTAATTCACGCCGCAACTATGGTAGCCGCTGGGGTGTTTTTGATTGCGAGGATGTACCCCGTGTTTGAAGGGATTCCAGTCGCCATGACTGTGATTGCCTGGACGGGAGCATTTACCGCTTTCTTAGGGGCAACCATTGCTATTACTCAAAATGATATTAAGAAAGGGTTAGCCTATTCAACTATGTCTCAATTGGGTTATATGGTAATGGCAATGGGCATTGGAGCCTATGGTGCTGGCTTATTTCACCTGATGACCCACGCTTATTTCAAAGCCATGCTGTTCCTCTGCTCTGGGTCAGTAATTCACGGTATGGAAGCTGTGGTTGGCCATGACCCGATTTTGGCTCAGGATATGCGGTTAATGGGAGGCTTGCGTAAGTTTATGCCCATTACCTCCCTGACATTCCTAATTGGAACCTTGGCAATTTGTGGAATTCCACCCTTCGCAGGGTTCTGGTCAAAAGATGAAATCTTAGGCAGTACTTTTGAGGTAAGTCCAATACTTTGGGGAATTGGCTGGCTGACCGCTGGAATGACTGCTTTCTATATGTTCCGGATGTATTTCTCCACCTTTGAAGGGGAATTTCGGGGCAATGAGATGGAAATTCGTCATCAACTCAAAGAAGCTGCTGGTGTAGCTGTACCTGCTTTTGGTCCTGGTGCTATGGATGTACGGGAACTTGAGGCTCAGGCTGACGATGATCACCACGACCACCACCACAGTGAGTTTCCCCATGAGTCACCCTTAACGATGACACTACCGTTGTTAGTGTTAGCCGTGCCATCGGTACTGATTGGTTTGGTGGGAACTCCCTTTAACAACTACTTTGAGGAATTTATCCACCCAGCCAGTGAAACCATAGCCGAAGTCGTGGCAGAAGCAGAAGCCTTTGACTGGTCAGAATTTCTGATTATGGGCGGCAGTTCCGTGGGAATCGGTCTGATTGGGATTTCCGTTGCGGTACTGATGTACTTACAGGGCAAGATTGACCCCAATGCGATCGCTAAAAAAATCCAGCCCCTATATCAGCTGTCTCTCAATAAGTGGTACTTCGATGAAATTTATGACCGGCTGTTTGTTCAGGGAAGCCGTCGATTAGCACGGCAAGTTATGGAAGTAGACTACCGTATCGTTGATGGTGTAGTCAACCTGACTGGCTTTTTCACCCTGCTCAGTGGTGAAGCACTGAAATACGTAGAAAACGGTCGTGCCCAATTCTATGCTCTAATTGTCTTCCTCGCAGTACTGGGTTTAGTAATTGTCTCAGGTGTGACCTGACCTGCTTTGTTAATTGTTAGTTGTTTATACACAATTAACAATTAACAATTAACAATTAACAATTTGCAATTTTATTTTGACCAATGGTGACTGACTAGTTGACTATGACAGATTTCCCCTGGCTAACAATAATTATTCTGTTTCCGATTGCGGCATCGCTTCTGCTCCCGTTTCTGCCAGAAAAAAATGGGACTTGGGAGCGTTGGTACTCTTTAATTATCGGGCTAATTGATTTTGCCCTAATTGTCTATGCTTTTGTGACCCAGTACGACCTGAGCAACCCAGAACTGCAACTGGTCGAAAAATACAGCTGGGTGCCTCAAATGGACTTGAATTGGTCAGTAGGTGTAGATGGCTTATCCATGCCTCTTGTTTTACTGACTGGCTTTATTACTACCCTAGCGATGCTGGCAGCTTGGCCGGTAACCTTCAAGCCTAAGCTATTTTACTTCCTGATGTTGGCAATGTACGGTGGTCAGATTGCTGTATTTGCTGTTCAAGATATGCTGTTGTTCTTCTTGGTATGGGAACTGGAGTTAATTCCGGTTTACATGCTACTGTCAATCTGGGGGGGCAAAAAGCGTCTCTATGCAGCTACCAAGTTTATCCTCTACACCGCAGGGGGTTCCCTGTTTATCTTGCTAGCTGCCTTAGGCATGGCATTCTATGGAGATACCGTAACCTTTGATATGCGATCGCTCGCCCTCAAAGATTACGCCCTCAATTTCCAGCTATTGCTTTACGGAGGCTTCCTGATTGCTTACGGGGTCAAGCTACCCATCTTCCCTCTACATACCTGGTTACCAGATGCCCATGGGGAAGCCACAGCACCGGTACACATGCTCCTGGCTGGCATTCTGCTGAAAATGGGGGGATATGCCCTAATCCGCATGAATGCTGGCATGCTACCCGATGCCCATGCCGTGTTTGCTCCCGTATTGATAATTTTAGGGATTGTCAATATTGTCTATGCTGCCCTTACCTCCTTTGCCCAGCGTAATCTCAAGCGTAAGATTGCTTACTCATCCATTTCCCATATGGGATTTGTCTTAATTGGTATTGCTTCTTTTACCGACTTAGGCATGAGTGGAGCAGTGATGCAAATGATTTCCCACGGTTTAATTGGTGCCAGCCTATTCTTCTTAGTAGGAGCTACCTATGACCGTACCCATACCTTGATGCTCGATGAGATGGGGGGTGTTGGTAAGAGAATGGGCAAAATGTTCGCCATGTGGACAACCTGTTCCATGGCATCCTTAGCATTACCCGGAATGAGTGGGTTTGTGGCAGAAGTGATGGTGTTTGTTGGCTTTGCCACCAGTGATGCTTACGGTTCCTTGTTCAAAGTATTAGTGATCGTCCTGGCAGCTATCGGGGTTATCTTAACACCAGTTTACCTGCTCTCCATGCTGCGGGAGATTTTATACGGTCCGGAAAACAAGGAATTAGTCGCCCACGAAGCCTTGATTGATGCTGAACCTCGGGAAGTGTTTATTATTGCCTGTCTGTTAGTACCAATTATCGGCATTGGTTTGTATCCGAAAATTGTGACTCAGATCTATGACGCTACCACAGTCCAGCTAACCGCACGACTCCGCAACTCTGTACCAACCTTGGTCAACGAAGCACCAGTAGCACTAGAAAATGCTCCAATAGTTTCTGTCGCTCCATCCATTGCTCCTCGTTAGGGATTGATCTGGTTTACCGTTGACTAGTGCTTAGTAGGGTGGGCAAAAACAGTTCTATTGTTTTGAGTATTCGAGACTAGATTACTAATGGTGCTTAGTAGGGTGGGCAAAAACAGTTCTATTGTTTTGAGTATTCGAGACTAGATTAGTTTGCCCACCATACTAGTGATTAACAAATTAGCAGCGTTTAATGTAGGGGTAGTATGAACCAACCCCTACATTTTTTTGTTGCCAAAGCCCCCAAAAAGCTCCCTTATATCATGTCAGGATAATTACCCTTAATAAAAATCTCCCCCATCTCCCCATCTCCCCATCTCCCCACACTTTTATTATGGGTATTCAACCGAACTTGATATTAGAGAAGCTATTGCTAGCGATCGCTTAACCAAAACTGATCTTAAAATATAAGAAACTTGTGCGGGAAGTAGCTAAATCATGACATTAGCCACCACAGCTGTTGAAACTAATCCCATTGTGCTGAGGATGCCTCCAGCATTGGATATGGATGATGACCAATTTTTTGAGTTTTGTCAGGTTAATCGAGATTTACGTATTGAACGCACATTAGACGGAGAAATAATTGTTATGCCCCCAACAGGAGGTGAAACATCTGACAGAAATTCCGACATTAATTTTCAGCTACGGTTATGGAACCGCCAAACAAAGCTAGGGAAAGTTTTTGAGTCTTCTTGTGGCAATAAGGCTGCCCAATGGGGCAGATCGTTCTCCTGATGCATCTTGGCTCAAGCTGGAGCGGTGGGAATCCCTGAGTAAAGAACAAAGGAAAAAATTTATTCCTCTGTGCCCAGATTTTGTGATTGAGTTGCGTTCCCCCAGTGATAGGGTAAAAGACCTCAAGGACAAGATGGAGGAGTACATGGACAATGGTGCGAGGTTGGGGTGGTTGATTGAGCCAAATAGTCGTCGGGTGTATATTTACCGTCCTGGTGCTGATGTGGAGCAATTGGAAAATCCCGCTACGGTCAAGGGGGATGATTCAGTGCTGCCTGGTTTTGTCATGGTTATGGAAGAAATTTGGGAAGGTTGAGGGGTAGTACTTTCAGCCTACTCCCTTCGCTCCTTCTTATCCAAAACTGACCTTAGTTATTTTTGCAGTCTGTGATTAACCTCTTCTACTGATATACTCAAAGCTTCAGCTATCTGTTCCACACTCACCCCTAATCCTAATAAATGGGAAATAGCTTTCTGTAGTGCTTGTTCAGTTTTCTGTAGTGCTTGTTCAGCTTCCTCATAAGCCATGTCCAGTTCTTGAAAATTTAATAGCTTTTTACCTAACTTTGGATCGAAAAACTCTAATTTTCCCTGATTCACTTGAAGTTCTAGACCTAAGACTTCACTGTAAATCGAGAAATCTTCATCTCCTAAAGGTTTGCTAGCTATAGGCTCATAGTTTCCCTCCACCAGACGTAATCCTTTCAGGGGTGGTTGGAGATAATCTTCCACAGGGTCATACTGCATGTATTCTAATACTCCCATATCTTGGTATGTTTGGCGATTAAACCTTTGATCAGTTCCCTTAGTACTTATTGAAGTTACTTCTAAGATCCAACTCGGAAAATTTCCGCCTTCTTCCCAAACTTTGTAGTGTTTTCGTAGTTTATTTTCTACTCCGAAAATCACAAATACATCAGGCTCGATTACGGCATCATATATGCCTTCTAGGTAGTAAATCGATAAGTTACCCGAAACATAAACATCGTCTCGATTTTTGAAATAGTTTTTCAAGGCTTCTACGCCATAAATGATATAATCTCGGTTAGGGTCACTTTCTGCCATTGGTGTACCATTAGTATTGCGGTAGAAAAATTTAGGTTTTAATTGCTCATTAGTCATTGGTCATTCAGCAAGGGAGTAGGGAGCAGGGAATAGGGAATAGGGAATAGGGAACAGGGAATAGGTAAGGGGGAATAACCAATTTAAATGTGACGGTTAACCTCTGCCACTGATAAATTTAGTGCTTCAGCTATCTGTTCAACAGTCAAGCCTAAGCTTAATAACTGGGAAATAGCATTCTGTAGCCCTTCTTCCGCTCGTTGTCGGGCTTGAGCTTCGGCAGCTCGCTCTAACTCCGCTTGTTGTCGGGCTTGAACTTCAGCAGCTCGCTCTAACTCCGCTTGTTGTCGGGCTTGAGTTTCTGCGGTTTGCTCTAACTTTGCTCGTTGATAAGCTATCTCCAGTTCTTGAAAATTTAATAGCTTTTTCCCCAGCTTCGGATCAAAAAATTCTAGTTTTACCTGATGCACTTGCAGCTCTAGACCTAACACTTCACTATCAATAGAAAAATCTCCATCCCCTAAGGGCTTGCTGGGGATAGGTTGATACTTTCCCTTCACCAAACGTAATCCCTTAAGTGGCGGGTTAAGATAATCCCCGGTAGGATCATACTGAAAGTATTCTAATACTCCCATTGTTTGGTATAGTTTGCGTTTTGTGGTTTGATCACTATTCCGGCTGCTTTTTGAGGTTATTTCTAATACCCAACTGGGCAATTTTCCTCCTTCTTCCCAAGCCTTGTAGCTTCTTCGCTGTTTGTTTTCCACGCCAAAAACCACAAATACATCAGGAGAGACTACCTGATCGGGTTCTCCTTTCTGGTAGTAAATAAATAAGTTACCCGAAACATAAACATCTTCCCGATTTTTGAAATAACTTTTTAAGGCTTCTACGCCATAAATCAGATAATCCCGAGTAGGATCACTTTCTGTCATAGGCTTACCATCACTATCGGGGTAGAAAATTTCGGTTTTGAGTTCGTCAGTTATTTTAGTAATAGGTACTTTAGTCATAGGAAAGACACCTTCTGATTAAAATTGAAACTAGAAACTTGAAACTTATAGCTGATAGCTTACATTAGTGAACCTTTTCTCTATGGGGAAGAAGGGTAATGGTGAAAACACTTTCCCCATTACCCAAAGGTGTAATTGCAATCACACCGCATTACAGAATCTCTAATTACCTTAATTTGACCATCAGTAGAAAAAACAGATCACCTGTCACTGGACATTTGAGCCACTCTATGATAAAGCTGCTAGCATTAACCATCGAAAACCATGGCAAGTGTGGGAAGTATGGGAGGTGTGGGAAGTGTGGGGAGAGAAGAAGAGTGTGGGGAGAGAGGGAAGTGTGGAGAGGGTGGGAACTATGGGGAGGGTGGGAAGTGTGGGGAGGGTGGGAAGTATGGGAGAATTCCTACTCCCTACTCCCTACTCCCTACTCCCTACTCCCTACCCAAGTGATAAGTACTCTAGAATAGATAAACGCTATGTTGAATCGTCGAAGGTTACTAAAGTTAAGTGTTCTTTCAGCTGCTAGTGCCTTGGGTTGGTCAGCAGTTTGCTCAAGGGTGAGAACTGAGGTTAGTAGTAGTGAAATGCCGGACTATAGCAGCACTGGAGTGACGTTATTACAAGAGACAACACCCCTTGAGGATGGCTTTTTCTTTCCGGCGGAATGGCAACCCCATGAATTCACGATCATGGTGTTTCCTCCAGCTCAGAATTGGAAAGGGTATGGTCTGAAGAAGGCAAGGCGGGAATGGGCAGCAGTGGCGAATGCTGTCAATGAGTTTGAACCGGTTTCGATGGTTGTTCATCCTCAAGACAAGGGTGTGGCTAAGGGCTTGTTGAGTTCCGATATCGAACTGATTGAGTTTCCCGTAAACGATGGCTGGGCAAGGGATTCCGGTCCGATGTTTTTGGTGAACGGCAAGGGTTCACGTCGGGTAGCTGGGTTTACTTTCAACGGTTGGGGTGGTAAGTTTCCCCCCTATCACGACGATGCTTTACTAAAGGCGAGATTGTCTCACTATCTTGATACTACCATGTACTTATCCTCTCTAGTGTTGGAGGGCGGTGGTGTCACATTAGATGGTGAAGGTACTATTATCACCACTGAGGAATGTTTACTTAACCCTAATCGCAACCCCACCATGAGTAAGTCTCAAGTTGAGAGATTGTTGAAGCACTATCTCGGGGCTGAAACCGTGGTTTGGCTAGGTCGTGGTATCGTACCTGATCCGGTGACAGATGGACATGTGGATGGGATTTGCGCATTTGCCGCACCTGGATTGGTCTTACTCCATAGCACTGATGATAGGAATGATCCAAACTACAAGATTTGTCGGGATGCTAAGCATCGATTACAACAAAGTACTGATGCTCGCGGACGTAAGTTTGAGATTGTTGAGATTCCTCTTGGCTTAGATGTTGCTCATATGAATTTTTATATTGCTAATAATGCTGTGATCGTTCCAGTTGCTGGTGACTCAAGCCAAGATGATGCTCCCCTTGCTATTCTGCGTGAGGTTTTCCCTGGGCGGAAGGTTGTTGGTGTGGATAGTTTAATACTAGCTGAAGGTGGAGGAGGAGTTCATTGTATTACCCAACAGGTACCTGTTGCTAATGGGGTAAGCATTCAGCAGTCAGCAGTCAGCAATCAGTAAATTTTGGGGCAGGAAACAGGCAAGATGCCTGTTCCACCAACATGCTTGTTCTACACAAATAACTATTTAAGCAAAATTTAACAAATAGTCTCTGATTTTATGACAGTTTTATATTATTAATTCCTAGATAATTTTCTTGATAATCTGCTCAAACTACAGGTTATTAACTTCAGCCTTTCAAAAGATACCATCAAATTCACCAGCCTCAAATCTTTTTCTCAATTCCTGGCGCTGAATTTTGCCGATCGCTGTTTAAAGACTGAGAACCTAGACACAGAAGGTGATACAGCACCCGTAGACTCAATTTGTAATAAAGAAATTCCCTATATACAAATTGAGTCTACCAGGCTCAAAAAACCCCTGGATAAAGGAGATGGCGACCTCCCTTAAACAGCTATTGAGTCAGCTCTTTATGCTGTCTGCTTTTTCAATGTGCCGCCAGCTGCAATAACACCCAAAGCAATAAGAGAAAGGGTAGAAGCGGGTTCGGGAACGGCACTAGATGCTACAATATCAGTCTGAACGATCCGACTATTGAGGGATTGTACATCGCGAGCATTGCCATTGGGAAAGAGCGTCTGAAAATTGTCAAGTTGCCCTTGGGACAATTCGAGTGTTTCGTTCAGCACAACCCATTTTACGCCCTCAGTAAAGGGTGGCGTTGTCAATGAGCCAGTAAATTGATATGAGGATAGATCATTGGGTAATAAACTACTCAGCTCAAAGTTATTGATGGGAATCTCAGTACTCGTTTCTTGTGGCGGTAAATTTGAAAATATTGGGTCTAGCAATACGTTGAATTTACCTTCTTCAATCCATCTGGCAACTACTAATAAATCACCATCATCACTTTCATGAACCAGGTGCAATTCCCCTGGAAAAGCTTGTCCATCCAGTGTGTTCTCACTGGGCGAATGGAAGTGAAACTGCTTAAGTTCAAATTCTTCAGATTCAAACTCCAGAATACCTGCACCATCCTCTACAACTGCTTCAATAGTGCCGAACTCGTCGGGTGAACCAGTATTAATTATTGCTAGTTCAGTGTCATCACTGTAGGTGAAATTTAGGGAAGGTAGACTATCTACTTTGTTTTCAGAGCGTATGTCAATAGGACTTTGTTCGAGTTGTGCATGTGCAGGGGTCTCATGACTGGCTAAAATTACCAATCCAAGTCCAACAGATACAAATAACACTTCTTGCCTCATGTGCCAAATTGTCATTACTAATGTATGTACTACTGGGTACAGACCAGTTGGATAAAATGCCTGAACCTATTGCTTAGATTAAATTACAGCGACATCGAAAGTGGCTCCGTGTACGCTTATATATTGATAATACCAAAAAAACGGCCCCCGCACTTCAAATATCCAAACCCCATGCCAAGGCTTGTTTTTCTCTCTAAAATAAATAAAAAAAACAGCTAAAAACATCCCCTGATTCTGATGATTCGCGCGATGAATCTATTTCCAGTAGCCAGTAGGGTGTGTTAGGGACGGGCTCCCCTTGATTTTACGCCTCTTGACATCGGTTGAGACAGCCCGGCCCGTAACGCACCACCGGGTCAAACTCCTGACTCCCGACTCCCGATTCCCTACTCCCTACTCCCTACTCCCTTTTCCCTTTTCTCTATAATGAGAAATAAATCAAAAAAAAACTACCAATATCATGCTGGATTGGTTAGCAATTTGGGGAATTTCTAGTGCCGGTGGCTATCTCGCTAAAGAAGTAATTGGTCCCTTGGCAAAAGACGCTCTAGAAGACTACACCAAAGACTTCTTCAAAGAGTCTATCAAAGACTATACTGGACTATCCGATCAAACTACCCAGAAAAAACTCTTCGGTAAAGCCTTAAAAGAATTTGTAGCCTTAGTTGAAAAGGAATTGGACGATGCTGACCTATCCAAGCAAGAATTAAAACAGTATACTAAACCCCTCAAGCAGTATATTAAGAACAAATCCATTAAAGCTATCCTAGGCAGTGCCTTTAGATATGGCTGTCAGCAACTAGATACTGAGACATTAGCTAAGACTTGGATTGAGCTTAAGTTATTACCATTACCGGAAGAATTTCGTTGGAAGTATATTGCTAGACAGTATCTCAAGCAAGTACACACTATCATCCGGGAATCGGATCAGTTGCGGCCTATCCGAGATTCCCAAACCTTGGATGCGATCGCAAACAACACAAAAGCTAACGCAGGCATTATCCCAGACTTTGACTTAAGCACCTATCAAGAAGCACTCCTAGAGCGCTACGGTAATCTGGGCTTAGATAGTTTAGATACCAGTGGCTATGCCTATAACGAACTAAAACTCTGGAGGATATTTATCCCCCAAAATGTGCGAGAGGTTCATGACCTGATGCCGTCAGCTCTTCATGAACTTCCTAAAGATTATTATAAACAACTGGGAGACAGTGATCAACTAGATATAGCAATTGCTCTAGAGGAGTTGAAACGAGCCAAAGACCTTTATCATCAACAGCCGCTTAAATCCGTATTGGATGTTATTAATGACTCTCAAGGCTATCGCTATTTGGTGGTTTTAGGAGACCCAGGCTCTGGTAAATCTACGTTGCTCCAGTATTTAGCATTGGAGTGGGCAAGAACAGATTTGACTACTGCCCTTTCTCTACCAATTCCATTACTGATTGAATTACGCACCTATATCCGCAATCGCGATAGTGGACAGTGTAATAACTTCTTGGAATTCTGCCATCAAAGCAGTGGCTCCATCTGTCATATCAATCAACATCAACTGCATCACCAGTTAAAGGCTGGCAAGCTGTTAGTCATGTTTGTTCGCGTAGCGTGGCCAACGGCCATGGCTTGGATGAAGTGTTTGAACCAGGCAAACGAGAAGATGTGATTACCGATATTCATCGCTTTACCAATACCTATCCTAAGGTAAGAGTAATTGTTACATCTCGCGTCATTGGTTATAAACCCCAACGGCTACGAAATGCTCAATTTCGTCATGTGATGCTCCAAGACTTGGAGTCGGAACAAATTCAAACCTTTATCCACCACTGGCATGAGTTAACCTTTACGAATCAAGCCGATAAAGTTAGGAAACAGGAGCGCTTACAAAAAGCAATA
Source organism: Moorena sp. SIO4A5 (assembly GCF_010672005.1). NCBI lineage: Bacteria > Bacillati > Cyanobacteriota > Cyanophyceae > Coleofasciculales > Coleofasciculaceae > Moorena > Moorena sp. SIO4A5. Next base: position 15,825 of record NZ_JAAHHZ010000091.1, read on the forward strand.
GACACATCCTCCCCGATTCGACAACTGGCGGGAAATCCCCTATTACTAACCATGATGGCAATCCTGAACCGCAATCAAGAATTGCCTCGTGACCGCTCTGAACTCTATAACCAAGCGTCTCGATTACTGCTTTATCAATGGGATGTAGAGCGAGCATTACTAGAAGATAATCGTGTTGATCCCAAGACTATCGATTATAAAGATAAGCAACAGATGCTCGGTAAAGTGGCATATTTTATGCAGGGCAATCAAGCAGGGTTAGCGGGAAATCTGATTAGTGGAGAGGATTTAGAAAGGATTATCAAAGAGGAGCTGAAATTACGAGACGTTACTAATCCCAGAGCCGTTGCTAAGGTAATGATTAATCAGTTGCGCACCCGCAATTTTATCTTGTGTTTCATGGGAGCAGATTACTACGCCTTTTTGCATCGGACATTTTTGGAATATTTCTGTGCTTGGGAATTTGTCAGGAAATTTGAAAAAAAACAGGATATTTCCCTAGAACAGTTGAAAACTGAGGTATTTGCTAAGCACTGGCGGGATGAATCTTGGCATGAAGTGCTCAGGTTGATTGTGGGCATGATTGATTCCATTAAAGCTGGAGAGATTATTGAGTATTTGATGGCACAAGATGGAGAAAGTAATAAGTTTGGGAATTTATTTCTGGCAGCGGATTTTTTGTCTGAAGTCAGGAATCGGTATGAAATTAAATCAACGGATACTCGATTGCTGAATCACTTCAAAGACTTAATTGATCATGATCAAAATATAAAAAGATTCAGTGATAGTGATATTCTCACTAAAGTTGTTGTAGCAGTAGCAACCCATTGGCAAGACCACCCAGATACCTTAGCCCTACTTCAACAATCAGCTCGCTCTGATACTTCTTGGTTGGTGCGAGCTACAGCAATTGAACAGTTAGCTCAAGGTTACAAAGACCACCCAGATACCTTAGCCCTACTTCAACAATTGGCTCGCTCTGATACTTCTTGGTGGGTGCGAGATACAGCAATTGAACAGTTAGCTCAATGTTACAAATACCACCCAGATACTTTACCTCTACTTCAACAATCGGCTCGCTCTGATACTGATTGGGAGGTGCGAATTACAGCAATTCAACAGTTAGCTCAATGTTACAAAGACCACCAAGATACCTTAGCCCTACTTCAAGAATCCGCTCGCTCTGATACTGATACGTATGTGCGAGTTACAGCAATTCAACAGTTAGCTCAAGGTTGGCACGATCGCGTAGCGTGGCCTACGGCCAATCAGCCTTGGTTATTTGAATTTTTATGCGTTCGCACTCTCAATGATCTTTTTGAGCGCAAGAAAAGCTGGGATGACAATCCTCGACAAGTAGCCCTTAATGCCATCCTCGAATATTATCCTAACCATTCCCAAACCCGATCCTTATTGCTCGATAGAGCAGAGCATGACTCCGATCCTAAACTGCGGGAGTTTGCTCAAGAGAAATTAGCAAAATTACGGTAGTTCTGATAGTAATCAAGTACACAGGATTTTTTACCTGTTCCCTGTTTCCTAAAATTCTAAACTTGTTTACTTCACCCAAAAAGGCTTGATAAGTATTATGAAATATAGTAAATTGCTTAACAGCCAGTAAAGCACTCCCAAAGTCGAAAACCTTGGGAGAGTCATTTTAGGTTACATTAAATCCAGTCTAGCATCCCTGTTTGAATTGTGAAAATCAAACCATGGGAATAGATTTGAATGTAGAATGTAGAATTAAGAATGTAGAATTTATAATTTAGAATTTGTAAGCAGGTACACAAAAATGATTACACATTTTACAAAAACCAAAGCCTTACAATGTAAGGATTACATAAATTGAGAGTAGGTAATTAATTCTGTGTAGGTGTTTAATTCTACATTCTTAATTCTACATTCTTAATTCTACATTCTTAATTCTACATTCTTAATTCTACATTCTTAATTCTACATTCTTAATTCTACATTCTTAATTCTACATTCTTAATTCTACATTCTTCATTTTTAATTCGAGAACAATCGCTCCAATAACGGTTTAGGAATTGTCTCGAAATCCTCCAACAACAAATCCATAATGGCCAGATGGCGCAAGTGACCAGGAGTCGGAGGGTAACAGCGACGACTGGTGTTAAACCAGCCGTTAACAGTGTGAACGGAACAAGAGCAGATTAAAGCCATCTCTTCCCGACTCAAGTCCCACTTACTGTAAAACCGTTGCGGTGTCATACCCAATTCGCAGTAACTATACAGTCGGATTAGGATTTGCTCTCGCTCAGTGATGGGATAGGGATAGGAATTCTCGCCCTTTAACTCCCTCTGTTGTGCAAGCTGTTCAAGGCGCTCCATTGTGCTACGCACACGCTACGCGAACGCTTCGTGATAATCGATGGAATGATAAACAAATCGTTTTTTTGCCATTATTATAGAATTACCTCCATGTAACTTGGGGGGGAGAGCCGCGCTTCCAGGTTGGTGGCCGATGAGCGCGGCTCTTTTTCCAATGAATATATTGTAACCAATGGCTACTATTATTGTCAACAATAAAACCAAAAAAATCAATAAAATTATCAAATTGTTTAATAAATAGTTACAATCTAACGATTAGAAGGGTAATTTTTTTAGCTAATAGCTGTATTCTGGATCATGGCAGTATAAACTTAGTGATTGCCCCAAGTTTAAAATTTACTTGTCAAGGTAGGGAACAGGAATCCCCCCTAATATCAAGTCAGGTTGAATACCCATAATTAGAGGGAGGGTGGCAAGTGTGGGAAGTGTGGGAAGTGTGGGGAGGGTGGGAAGTCTGGGGAGATAGGGAGATGGGGAGATGGGGAGATGAGGAGATGAGGAGATGGGTAATTGGTAGCGAAGCAACCGTTAACCTTTGACCAACCTTTGACCAACCTTGGCCAAAAGGCCACGCTACGCGAACGACCAACCTTGGCCAAAAGGCCACGCTACGCGAACGACTAACCTTGGCCAAAAGGCCACGCTACGGAACCTGCAACCTTGGCCAAAAGGCCACGCGTGCGCGTTCAACCCAACCTGCAACCTTCAACCTGCAACCTTAAACCTTCGTAGGATACTCTTGAATGTTCTCATCAAAAAACCCGGTCAAGACCGGGAAAATTGCTGAAAAACCAATCAACTTACCAAAGCTTGGCTTTATTACAAAAAATCGTGGAATGTTTGGAAGCCCCGTCTATGAACGGGCAGGGTGCTGACCCTTGATGACCTTTAGACTGAAAAGAGAAAACACTCCCACACCTTGTACCCTTTTTTGAGATCCTAAAAGGTCATCAATTATTAACATTCCCAGACTAGGGCCAGCTCAGAAACCTTCTATGTGACTATCTGATAATGTTACAGGTGAGGGGGCAAGCGGCATAAACCGGAGTCTGGATCAGATCAGGCTCGCCATGTAGCCAATTTAACCAACGAACTTCCTGAGGATGAACCCCCTTAAAGGTTAAGACTCCTGCACCTAATACCACTGCTAAAACATTTACTCCAATCAAACTCCCTGCTACGAGTAATACAGCACTAACCGGCAGAATCGATTGTAGAGCGATCGCTAACAAAGAGCCGGTGGTCACCATCAATACAATCAACGGAAAACCGACAACCAGTAAGCAAACTGCCAAGGTAAATGCCCAAATTAAAAAGCTTTTGACCACTGCTAATGAATCAGTTTGTGTCAAGCTTTGACTTGTGGTTAATGCCATGGTGTTTTCTCCAGTAATCATTAAAAAAAATGAATTGACAGTGTCTGCCCTTGATTGACAGGGTCTGTCCTTGAGTAAATTCTTTGATTTGAAATTTTCTAGGTGAGTTCAAGTATAGGTAAAATTTTGATGAAGATGAACCTTTTGTCAAAAAAGTTTACAGTCAACTCGTCCGACCTATGTATCAAAATTGTTACAATCGTTAAAAGCCGGAAATTATTGGTTATCTTAAGACAGACCGATAATCTACCATTAGACAGATGAATCAATTTTTCATCGCTGATACATAGACCGAAGATATAGACCCAATCAGTTATAGCGTTATAGTTAGAGTTATATAGACCGAATCAGTTATAGAGTCGCAAGAACAAGAAAGGGAGCTAGGGTCGGGCATCGGATCAGGATGGGTGAGGGTTTGAATCCGATTTGCTTAACATTTGTTATAATTTGCTTAATATATATTATCCAAATTGAGGAGTTTTATCATATTAAGCATAATTACTGATAATTACGCATAATTACTCATATTAGGTATTTGTGATTAGGTATTTGTGATTAAGACTTCCCCCCCGTCCCTTGGTCAACCCTAATCTTAGGGGTGCTTTGAATCTTAGGGGCGCTTTGCTTGCGCCCTCACGGCTTGGTCTGGGCCCTCACGGTGATCTTAAATCTGGTTTTGAGCAGGGGAGAGGGTTTTAGAGTTTTTGCTGCTTACTCAAAAATAAACAATCACAAACAATAACAAACAATTAGATGGTGACAGCTAAGGAATTTCAAAACATACATAGTCCTATAAACACATCACCTCATCACCATTTATAGCTCGAAGACATGAAATTAGTGTATAGCGTTTCTTATACTTATCAGGTACACTCAATTTTCCTACCCCGACTCCCTACTGCCGACTCCCTACTCCCTACTCCCTACTCCCTACTTCCTACTCCCTACTCCCTACTCCCTACTCCCTACTGCCATTAACCCAGGACGAAAATCCCTTACCTAAGGTAGAACTGTTATAAGTTATACTCAACCCTAACTGTTGGGAAAACTTAATGTAAGAGTTTGTAAAATAAATTCTCGTAGCCCAACTGTAGTTGGTAGTTGAAAGATGACAGACCCACAGCGTTCACCCCGCATTGCACCAGCACCACCGCCTTTGAATGTAGCGTCTAGACCAGTATCTGCTCAAGCCAATCAATCAAGACCTGCACAACCAAGAGCCATGGCTCCAAGAAGCCGTCAAGCCGGTGCCCCAGTAGCCTCACGCCCTCGCCCTGTGGCCACAGCAGCTCAGAATTCAGCCACTAAGGTCCAAGCCAAACCATCCGCCAATCAGCACCAGCAGACACCCAGTAACATCGGTCTGCCTCCTGGACAGTCAAGCTTAGAAAGCATTGTCCGTCAGGCCTTTGAGAAAGGAATTTCTGATATTCATCTAGGTGTTGGTGAAACTCCCCGTTTCCGGAATCGTGGGGAAATGGAGCCAACGGAGTATCCAGTCACAGATCAGGCAACATTTAGCTGTTGGCTCAAGGAAATACTGACTGATGAAGAAATCCGACGCTTTAGAGAAGAGTTGGAATTTGATGGGGCAACTCAGTACGAGTTTAGTCGGGTCAGGATTAATATCTTCGATAGTCTTCTTGGTCCTGCCATGGTCTTGCGGATTATTCCCCTGAAGATATTGACCCTTGAGCAGTTGCGGTTGCCTGCAATCCTGAAAGATGTCTGTCACTACCATAAAGGTCTCATTTTGGTCACCGGTCCGACAGGTTCCGGAAAATCTACCAGCATGGCCGCCATGATAGACTATATGAACAAAGAGATGCCGCGACATATAATTACCATTGAAGACCCCATTGAATTTATCCACCAAAGTCGGAAATCTCTGATTAAACAGCGGGAAGTAGGAATGCATACCCGTAAATTTGACCGGGCCTTGAAAGCTGCTTTGCGGGAAGACCCCGATGTGATTCTGATTGGGGAAATGCGAGACCGAGAAACAGTCAATACAGCTCTGAAGGCTGCTCAAACTGGTCATTTGGTCATGGGTACTTTGCATACCAACAGTGCGGTCAAAACCATTGAGCGGATTCTCAATCTCTACAATCCAGAAGAACAGCCTCCCATGCGGGTGGCTATATCAGAAGCCCTAGTGGCAGTGATTTCCCAAGGGTTGTGTCGTACTACCGATGGCAAGCGTGCTGCTTTCCATGACATCCTGATTAATACTGAATCCATTAAGGATTACATCCTCAAGGGCAAATACGAAGAAATTGAACAACTGATGGCGGACAGTGAATTTGACGGTATGGTTACTGTAAATAAATCCTTGTTCGCTCTTTACCAAGAGGGGCGTATTACTGAGGAAACTGCCTTGGAAAAGTCACCCACTCCCAACGAGATCGCAATGATGTTGCGCGGTCGGATCTAGGGATTAGCCACACTTGTATTAGGGATTAGGAATTAGGGATCAACACTTAACCCCTAATTCCTAATCCCTAACCCCTAAAACCATTACCTAAAACCTAACACTTAAAGTATTAAAATAATTTTGACATAGTACTAGCATATGCTGGATGAAACCCCCTCGCCCCAACTGTTTAAAGGTATTGCTATATTTACACCAGGGGAAGATCTAGTATATAGCATTGACTTTAATAAGCAGAGTCACTGGCATCTGCATCTGTGTGCGAGTTTACAGGAAATACTGGGGTTACCAGAGCCACCTCATTTTTTAGTCCCGGGATATACTGCCACCATTGATCGGTGGATGGACTCTCAAACCAATCAGTTGCGCATGTCAGCAGAAATTCATTGGTTGGTGCAACATCATCAGGCATTGTTAAATGCAGTATTTGGCACAGACAACCTGATTTGGCAAGTAGCCCCTTGGGAGGAAGAGTCCTGTGACCCGGCGGTGCTAGAAACTTATCGCAATCAGTTTCCCCAACTCTGGGAAAACCATGACTTGATCCTGCGCATTGACCGCCCAGAGCCATTATCCTACTGCGATACAGAAGACGTTTTGCCAGAAAGGGTTACTAACCAAAACTCTGGCAGATCTTCACCTCAGGAGCATTTGAGAGCTATGGAAAAGCTGCCCGTTTTATCTAAGTCTACCACTGATAGTACAGACTCACTGACTGTCACCGATGTCACCAAACCTGATTCTTTATCCAGGATATCCTTGCCTGATGTGTCTCACTCCCAGGCACAACCTACCCATAGCTATGTCCTGCGTTTGTTCGTTTCCGGACATAGTACAGAAACTGAGTATACTCTCAAGAGTCTATACCAGTTGTTAGAGAATCATTTAGGTCATCCCTATACCCTAAAAATTATTGATGTTTTCAAGCACCCAGAACTGGCAGAAACTGATCAGATCTCGGCTACACCAACACTACTCAGAGTATGGCCCGAGCCTGTCCGGCGGATTATCGGTGATTTGAATGATATTGATCAGGTATTGCAGAGATTAACCAGCAATATAGTTAACTCCTCAGCACTTAAGCAATAAGCTTTTAATCGGTAATTTTAATCGGTAATAGCTAATATAGCAGTTCTCAATTTGGTATTGAGAACTGCTATATGTTACTTTTGTTTAGCAGCAGCTTTCTTTTTGGTCTTTTTGGTCTTTTTGCTAGCATTGGCAGCTTTTTTAGCCGCTTTGGCCGCAGCGATCGCTTTTAACCGAGCTTCTTCTTTTTCCTGGGCAATCTTTTCGAGGTAGTAGTGGTAATCGCCCAGATAGGTGCAGAATTCGCCATCCCGGATTTCTACTATTTTGTTTGCCACTTTCGAGATAAAATAGCGGTCGTGGGAAACAATAATTACTGTACCATCATAGGTACCGAGTGCTTCCTCCAACATTTCTTTGGCTGGGATATCCAGGTGATTAGTCGGCTCATCCAGAATTAGTAAATTAGCGGGAGCAAGGAGCATTTTGGCTAAGGCCAGGCGGGCTTTTTCGCCTCCACTAAGGGACTCAACCTTTTTATATACCGTGTCCCCAGTAAACAGAAACCGTCCCAATAGGGTACGCACTTCCTGATTTTTCCAGTCTGGGACTTCATCATGGATGGTTTCCATGACCGTTTTGCTTAATTCTAGGGCTTCTGCTTGATTCTGCTCAAAGTAACCAGGAATGACATTGTGTTTGCCCAGTGTTACTATTCCTTCTGTGGACTGTTCCATTCCTATGATCATGCGGAGTAAGGTGGATTTACCGCAACCATTGGGACCGATGAAAGCTATGCGATCGCCCCGTTCAATCAACAAGTCTGCTCCCAGAAATAAAATCTTGTCATCATAGTCATGGACTAAATCCTTGATTTTGACTACCTCAACACCACTACGAGGGGCAGGAGGGAATTGGAATTTCAGGGTTTTGAGATTAGCAGTGGGGGCTTCTATCCGTTCAGTTTTTTCTAATTGTTTCTCTCGGCTTTTGGCTTGGGTAGACCGGGTTGCACTAGCACGGAAACGCTCAATAAAGGCTTGCTGCTTTTCTATTTCCTTTTGTTGACGCTCGTAGCTACTCAGTTGAGCTGCCTGCATCTCGGCTTTCTGCTGGAGATAAGCTGAGTAATTGCCTAGGTAGGTAGTCGAGACACCCCGTTCGGTTTCCACAATTTGGGTGCAGAGGCGGTCAAGAAACTCCCGGTCGTGAGATACTATTACCATTGGGGTCTTCAGACCCTTGAGATACTTTTCCAACCATTCGATGGTTTCCAAGTCAAGATGGTTAGTCGGCTCGTCCATCAGTAGGACGTCTGGCTTCTGGAGCAGGATTTTGCCTAAACTCATGCGCATTTGCCAGCCACCACTGAAAGCACTCACTAAGCGATCGCTATCCTGTGGCTCAAATCCCATCTCCGGCAAGATCTTGTCAATTTTTGCTTGTAAGCCATAACCATCAAGGGCTTCAAATTGGCGCTGCAACCTATCTAGCTTTCTAATCAGTCCTTCCAATTCTGCTTCATCAGCCATTTCCATGGCGTTTTGCACTTGTAGGATTTCCTCGTTTACCTGGTTAGCTTCCTTAAATACCGTCCAGAATTCTGCTGAAACCGTGCGGGTTGGGTCTACTTCAAATTCTTGGGTGAGGTAAGCGATATGAAGACTGGCAGGACGGATAACAACACCACTGGTGGGTTCCATCTCTCCAGCAATAATTTTTAGTTGGGTAGATTTCCCGGCACCGTTGACGCCAACTAAGCCAATGCGATCGCCTGGTTTAACTTCCCAGTTGACATCCTTTAGAACTTCGCCAGTGGGGTATACTTTACTAATGTGTTCGAGTCGCAGCATTAAGATGTCTCCAAGGAAAATTTTAGCTGGGGACTTTTAGTCCTGATCCCAAGTTGCTGTCGGGTTGACTAGAGAAGTGTGGCTGACAGGGATTCCCCTGTTCCTTTGACCATTAGTCCTTCTCAGTTTTCCCATCTACAGCAGATTATCCCTGGAAACCGCCACCTACAGTAGACCTCTTGCATCAATGGTGCCAAGCCCCGATTATCCCCTG
>NZ_JAAHHZ010000092.1:0-24978 GCF_010672005.1 Moorena sp. SIO4A5
CATGAAGGATTTTTTTGGCTGGTGCGTGTCCATTCCGGCTAATTGCTTCGAGTCTTTGCCTTTGCTCTGTACTCAGTGCAATCTTGTCCCGTCTTCCTCTACCCATGGTTCTCACCGCTCCCTGGCTCTATTACACTATTTTAACATGGTCACTCCAGTAGTGTCAAACCAAATTCGGTTTATGACGGGGACACTATCAGAGTCATATGTGGCTCTGAAGAGAAGAAGATCAGATTTGCCTGTGTTGACGCCCCCGAGAAGGCTCAACTTCTCGGAATCGAAAGTCGAGATCACCTCAGAAAACTCCTAAAGCGTGGCAGGATGAGGGTCAAAGTTGACTCTATCGCCACTGACCGTTATGGCCGTACTATCGCTGAACTCTGGGTAAACCGGGGAGTGGACTGGGAATTAGTTCAATCTATCCAATCGTCAGATGGTATGGTTTGGGGGTACGAGGCTTATAAGTCAGATTGTCCCAACTGGGATGCGATCGCTTCTACCCAAGCACGAGCACGGTCTGCTAAAATCGGGGTTTGGGCAAAAAATGCCCAAGCTATTCCCCCATGGGAGTGGAGGAAAACTAAGCGGCGTTAAGCGATCAAAGAAGGAAATCAGATGGTATCCCAACTTGAAATTTTTTTCGTCACCGGGGATGAAGTAAAGATCCTTGATGGAAGGTACAAGGGGCAGACTGGCGTGGTTGCCAATGAGAAACCTAGCACACCCTATCAGAAGGCTAGGATCTGCGTTGACATGTCCCGGGGTATCAAATGGTTTAAACGGGAGCAGTTGGAAAAAATTATATCAGTTAACGAAGAAACTAAATCATCTGAGCAAGTTGAATCACCAGTTAATGATAAAACTGAATCATCTGAGTCAGCTGAGCTAGAGGTAAATAGTGTAGCTCAATCAGACGTAACTTATCAATGGCTTGACCCCAAATCAATAGAGCTAGAAGATGGTACTCAGTCGAGGACCACGACTGACGAGAAAGCGATCGCACGATATTGCTTAGAAATGGAAGAGAATCGTTGGGACTGGCGGCACGACCCCCCAGTAATCTTCGATGATGGTAAAACTAAGCGTCCAGGTGATGGACACCACCGAATCAAAGCAGCAGCACAAGTCGAGCAACAAATTTTCTGTGAAGTCCGCATCGGAACCCTAATCGATGCCATTCGTTACAGCTGCTCCTCCAACCAGCGCCCCAGCTTACACCGCACCAATGCTGATAAGCGGCGGGCGGTTGAGATGATGTTCCAGACATTGATTGAAGAGTTTGGATCATTAGATGCCATTCCCCGTAGTCAGGGTGGTAAGCGAAAAGGTCTAGATTGGACTAACCGCCGAATCGCTGAACATGTTGGAGTAGGAAGGAGCTTGGTCAATGATATCCGTGCCGAGTTAGAGTTAACTGACCGGATCTGTCAGTTCACTGAGGGCGATCGCGTTGAAGTAATCAAAGACAAAAATTTACCCGATTGGACATCACCGGGCGAACTTGGGACAGTCAGCAGCAAGGATAAAAAACTGGGGCTGCTGGTAAGTTGGGATAACGATATCCCACGACACATTCATCCAGATAAAGTACAGAAAACCCACTTACCCAAGCCTTCCCCTACCCCAGTACCAAAGAGTATTGAAAGCGAACCCGCTCAGGTTCCCACTTCAGTACCAAAAAGTAACCAACCAGCAAAAGTTCATACTCCAGTACCAAAGAGTATTGAAAGTGAACCCGCTCAGGTTCCTACTCCAGTAGCAAAGAGCAACGAACCCGCTCAGGTTCCCACTCCAGTAGCAAAGGGTATTGAAAGCGAACCCGCTCAGGTTCCTACTCCAGTAGCAAAGAGCAACGAACCCGCTCAGGTTCCCACTCCAGTAGCAAAGGGTATTGAAAGCGAACCCGCTCAGGCTCCTACCCCACCACCATTGGTCAAACAAGAAGTAGAACAGGTGGTTGCACCAGCTGAATTTAAGGATAAAGATTCACAAATACCTCCTGAGTTACCCCATAACCCAGCACCAGTACTTGATGAGAAGGACTCACAGGTATCCCCTGATGTCCCCCCTGAGTTACCCCACAACCCAGCATCAGAAGATATTGATGAAAGTGAAGAATTTTTCACTATCAAACTTTTACCTGAATCCATGAAGGATATTACTACAGTAGTGGTAAATAATGCTGAACATTTTTCCCATGAGCAAGTCCAGATGATATTGAAAGCACTAGTGACTAAACATGGAATAGGTGAGATTGACGAAATTCTCAATAAGTTGGAGCAGCAACAAGTTGGTTGAAGCTGGAGCCAAGCAATTGACCTAGAGTACACCAAAGCTGTTGAATAAATAGGCAGAGGTGTATGAGGCATCGCCATGAAAATTGACCGTCATGGCCGGGCAAAGATTTTAACCGCAGAAGAAATCCAACTGTTGTTTAATGAAGGGGCAACCCTTGACCCGCCACGAGACCGGGCGCTGTTTGCCGTGATGCTCTACACCGCCTGTCGGGTCAACGAAGCAGTAAACTTGAAAGTTAGGGATGTCTACGATCGCAAAGGTTTCGTGCGTCCCGTTGTTCTGTTTCGGAAAGGTAACACAAAGGGTAAGCTTGCCACCCGGACCATCCCGGTACTAGAAGATTTACGAAAGTACTTAACTGACTATCACCCTCCTAAGTGGGCAGACTACCTATTCCCCGGCAGACATGGGAAAAAACACATCACCTCAGATGCCGCCAGCTGGATCCTTCGTGAAGCGTGTAAGCGGGTGGACATAGAAGGAGTCAGTACTCACAGTTTCCGCAGGACAGCACTCACCCAACTAAGCAACGCAGGAATTCCCCTGCGGGTAATCCAAGAAATATCCGGGCATCGGACACTAGATGAATTGTACAAGTACTTGGAAGTGAAGCCCGAGCAGGTAAAGGGAGCCATCAGTGCCTTATCTATGCTTGCCCCTGTTGAATCCACTGAACCTGCGCCAGATTACACCGGCAAATCGACATTACCCGATGTAACTAATACCCCTTGAATCATTACCTGCCCGGAACCCCTGAATGTGATCGCGCTATGCCAAGTATGGAAGGGTAAGGATAGGACGGTTTATTTACCGGAAGGTGCGATCGCTCAAGCGCGGAAGCTTTGCTTCCGGAGCGAAGCGTCGGCTTTGCCGAATCGCGTTTGTTAATGATTGGTTGAACACGAGGGGTAAACAACCAGGGGCGCTGTTCCAATACAGAAAGGTGGGCAGATACAGTACAGAACTATGACCCCCCAGGCCGTGTTGTTGATTTTGCAGAAGCGGGCTAAAGAAGCTGGGGTAGAGTCCTTTAGTCCTCATGACTTTCGCAGAACCTTCTGCTCTGACCTGCTCGATGCTGGGATTGATATTGTGACCGTCCAAAAGTTAGCTGGTCATGCTTCCCCTGTAACTACCGCTAAGTATGACCGGCGGGGTGAGGAGGTTAAGCGTAGGGCGGTGCAGAAGTTGGGGTTTTAGGAGAAGGAATGGTGGCGGGCGCATCTGGGTGTTTAAGTTGCGCTTTAGTTTCATGGATGCATTTGCCTGGCTTGTGCCCTAGGGCGTGATCGCATTCAGGGGATGATGTACGGTTATTGGTAGTGGGTAATGGGTATGGCGGGTGTGGGGAACGCCTATATAGTATAAAAAGCATCAGAAGAACGAGCCAGTGCGGGGGATAGGCTGCTGTACCATCTTGTTAGATTATCTTCTAACTGGTTCCACAAGAGAATAACGAGAAGTAGACACTCTACAAAAAAATAGTACCCGAGAGGGTACCGTCTTCCCTCAAACAAACTTTTTAATATAAATGTATGCTTTGAACGGCTTAAAGAAAGTGGATTTTAAGTAACAATACTGACATTTATTTACACTTTGTTTTCCCCGTTCATCGCATATGAATCTTTATCAACAAAGAACGAAGAACCATGACTACGAATTTAGAACTAACAACAGACATTCTTGTTCCTACAACGGATTTAGAACTAACAACGGACATTCTTGTTCCTACCCTATATCTTGAACATGTTCCTGGACCATCACTACTAGCAGCTGCAACAGAAGGAACATCTTGGAATGTTTCTACTGCAAGGGGGCGAATTCAAGGTGTTGGCGTAAGTGTATCTGGGCTTGGTGCATACGCACGTGCAAATGGTTCAATGAACTTTTCGACCAAAACACTTGAAAGTTCGAAAACCTATAAAGAGATGAGAAAATCTTACAAGTTTTCTGCTGGTCTCCGTGGTTTTTGGAGTTGGATTGGCCTTGGAAACAATGCTTCCTACCACAAACAAGAGTTAACCAAAGTGTTTAACGAATTAAGCAATGTTAGCAGGACAAACGGACGAATCAACATTGATCTTATGGTCACTGGCTTATTTCCTAATGTTCCAGTATCTGCTTCTGCATACATCCAAGCTTTTTCAGTGTCATCAAAGACAGATAGCAGGATTAACTTCTCTGTTATCTCTACAGATGCAGCCAATCAAGATACTGGGGCTCAAGATCAGAATGGTCAAAATCTTCCTGTACAAGACAATAACAGCACTATCGACATTTAGACATTTTAATGTTAGATAATTGTAGCTGAGTTTTTACGGCACTTAAAAATAGTGCCGTATTGTGGTTTTGTTATCATTGACAAACAAGTGGAGGGCGTGGGGAGTATACCGACATTTCTATTGTACAATTCTCTTACTGCTGCCTGCTTGCTGAGTGGGACGCTGCCATTAAGGATTTCGCTAACCCCAGGCTTGAATTCGGGTTTGAGCGATCGCACCTAGGGAACGCGATCGCCCTTTGGTCACGCTACGCGATCGCCCTTTGGTCACCCTACGCAATCCCAAACAACTGCCTACACCTCAACCCTCAGCACACAACCGACACCACCTATCCACAAAACCCCCAGCACACACCCGAAAACAAAAACACCGTGTACCCGAAAAACAACCTCATTAGCAGAAACTGAGAACAGAAACTCCAGCCGTCGAACTTCAACAACTGGGGAAACATTGGAATAAAAATTTCCCGGTGCTCAACTCAACCAATTATTTCGCTGCTCTATCTCCCCCAGACTTAACAACAACTACACCCTCGTAACCAGGGGATTTACCTTTTTACCAATGGTGGTTATTGATAAAGGCTTGTAACAGCAATTGTTCAAGCCAAAATCACCATTGTCATTGAGCAGCCCACCCCAGAATTCTGGGGTCATCTCAGAAATTTTTTCTCAGCACTGTACATAATATGGAATCGCGAAAAAAAATGTCTAAACAGAATTCTGCACCATCAGGAGCGATTCGCCCCGAAACGCTCATGAGCGAACTCTCTATTAAAAAAGACGCTTACTATAAGGACTTGAACCATTTGAAAATAGAAGCACAGACTGATTCAGAAGGTAAAGCTTACCTAACTTTAGAGCAAGCTGACCAAGTCCGTGCTCTGCGAAATCATGTTAAGAAAACTGGGAAAAGAAGTGGCTTCTATAATAATTCAATTGTTAAAGCTGATGATAGTAACCTCGCAAAAGAGAGCCAAGCTACAACTTCAGAAATCGAAGCAGATGTATACGTTCAGCCGGAAAACCCGACTGATCAGTTTAATGTAGATAATTTAATGAGGTCAGCAGCTGAACTTAAAGCTTATGAGATGGCTGTGCCTGACTTGGTGAAAAGAGCTTTGGCCGACAAAATGGTTTGGGATGATTTGCCGGAGGATTTGCAACAGAAGATAACCGATGCCGAGGAAGCGGCTAACCCAAAATATACTCCCGTTTCGATAGCAGACAAACTGTTAGCTCAAAGTCGAGGCGGGAGTTAGGGAAAGATTTTGAGAGAGCTTGCACTGCTGTTAGAGCTGGTCACTCTGTACTCATCCTTGGGGAGGCTGGCGTGGGTAAGGGTGAGTTTGCCCAGGGGCTTTATGAGGAGCTGCTGGGAGAGTATTCAGCTGCGATCGCAATCTACAAGGGAAGTGGGAAAAAGTTCTTTCAAGCCCTGGCCTTCCAGCTGGATATCCCGACGGAAAATGATGAGGGCAAGCCCCTGACTATGGATCAGTTGAAAGAGGAGATCGCATCTAACTGTAATGACAGTACGCTATTGATTTTCCCGGAAGCAAAACGACTGACCACTGGGATTAGGTACTGGTTGGAAGACTTAATGGCTAGTGGGGTCAGGGTGGTTTGTCTGGCTGTAGCGAATCCTGGCCGAGACATTTTTCTGGAAATGCTGGAAATTGAACTAGAGATGCCCTCTGATCAGCGTATCCGAGAAGTGATGCGGTCGGAGGCGAAGCGCCAGGGGTTGAATATTTCGGAATCCCGACTAGCAGAACTCCAGCCACTAGCTGGACGTAACCCAATGGTGGCCAAAAAGGTGGTCAGAAATGAGTCACTTGGACTGAAACAGCATAAACCGGAGCATACTCAGTATGTGGTGATCATGCCTATTATCATTGCTGCTTTGATGAGCTTTGGTATCATCCGTTTCATCGGTATGGGGACTGGGAACAAGTCTCTCTATATATTTGGTGGGGTTAGCCTGGTGGCTGGGATGACCCTTAAGCAACTAGGCAGTATCAGAGGTGCAAGAAAGAGGTTAGGACAGTAATCATGATGAGCATAACCCACAGCTTGATTGCAGCAGCAGGAACTAGCTTAGTCTTGGGAACTGCTGACCCATCGCTGTTGGGGTTAGCTGTAGTTGGTGCCCAGATTCCGGATATTGATACTACTACCAGCACTATTGGGAAAATCCTTTATCCTATCTCGAGCTGGATTGAAGACAGGTTTCCTCACCGCAGCATTACCCACTCACTGCTGGCCACAGCTACTATTACTGCTCTGTCGGTGGCTGTGGGACATTTTTGGTTAGGGGATTGGAAGGGTGCGATCGCTTTTCCCTTGGGTCACCTGTTAGCTTGTTTTTCAGATACCTTCACCAAACAGGGGGTTCAGCTGTTCTGGCCTGAGCCTGCTTGGGCTGTATCTGTGAGCAACCCCAGACGACGGATTAAAACTGGGGGTGCTGCTGAGCTGTGGGTGCTAGCTTGTGCGACAGCGTTACTAATGATTGGTATCTGGTTAGCCAATGGTGGCGGAATTACGACTAAGGTCACTCAGAGTCTTGGACTTCGAGATGGTGCGATTACCAGTTACAACCAGAACGCTAGCACTAATCATATCTATGCCGAAATTACTGGTGTCTGGGCTAGCGATCGCTCTGATGCGTCTGGGCGGTACTGGATTATCGATACTGCTGGGAGTGAGTTTATTGTTACGGATGGCAGAGGTATCTATAAGACCGGGGAGCAGATTACTGTGTCTAAGCTCACTACCAATATTGGTCAACCAGCTCAAACCACAGTCAAGACTTTGAGTTGGGACGATGAAGACCCTATTCCCGGATTACGGCAGCTGGCAGCACAATACCCTGGTGCTGCGATTTTTGTTAATGGTCAAGTAGCGGTAGATTTCCCGGAGGATGTGAAACCAGCGGCACAGCTTAATCAACTTCAGATTGTTAGTGTGAGCGGCTCGACAGTAAGGTTCACCTATTGTCCACTGACTACAGCTATCACTAAGTTGACTGATCAGTACGCTGTGGGAAACCTAAGTGTGAAGGTAATCACACCAGCAGCAGATGAATTATGGAATGGGTAACTAACTTAATCGGGATTAGTATTGCTGGCACGGCAGCGGTGCTGGTTGCAGCTAGTCCAAGTCAAGTTTCTCTTGAACCAGTACCTGATGGCATTACCCCGGTTACACAGATTCAGCCCACTGCGCCAAAACGCCACCGGATAAACGTAACAGTGACGGCACCGGAGGATATTAAGGTGAAGCAGGGGGATAGGGTAAAGGTAGGTGAAACTCTGTCGGACCGCACTGCTCAACGAAAAACACTGGAGGCAAGACGGAACCAGCTGCAAATTGCGATCAATCAGATGAGTTTACCGTTACCTCCTATCCAACAACCACCAACACCTTCTTTCAGTGAGGAAGAGGCTGCGATCGCGAAGGCTCGGAATGATTTAGCATTGGTCGAAATGGAAATTGAAGCAGCTCCACCCCTCCGCTTCAAGATGGATTATCTCAATGTCATCCACGACCAAGATAAAATCCAGAGACGACAACGGTTACAGGAAAAGCGCATCAAAACACAGATTGCGATCGATTCTGCTATTGCTCGGTTAAATGCTGCTAAAACTCGTTACCAACAGCAGATTTACCGGCATTCTCTGGAGATGATGACGTATCAAACTAATTTGCAGCGGCAGCAGTACCAGCTGGCATCTTTGGTGAAGCAGTCTCAAGAGGTAGAGAAGGAGCTGGCAGAGTTGAGTATTGTGCGATCGCCCTATGCTGGTCGGGTGAGACGGGTGAAGATTGTCTCTCAGACAGACCGTGTGATAACTGCTGAGATAACTCTTGATGTTAGGAATGGTGGTTGATTTTACATTACTGAACAGAAAAGGTACCCTTAGGGGTACTGCGAAGCCAAGGCTAGATTAGGCATTCTGTAAATGTGTTCATTGGGAGCAGGTCAAACTTGCAGAACACATTAACTATAAGCATCAGAGCAAGCTAAAACCCATAAGGGGCAGGGTAAACGCATCTTATTCTGAAATGTCTACTGAATATGAGATTTATACGATAAGTATTATGCTTATTAATTTTGAAATCTCTTTTGAGTAAGGCTTCTGGAATTTAGATGCGTTTGCTTTGTCATGAAAGGGCTATAGATTTAGCATAAATGTTCTGTATAAGTGACATGCTCCCTGTTCATTGAAATTAATTAGGAGGAGCAAATGCTCACAAATAAAGAATTAGAAAAGGTAAATAGCTGGTGTGCAATGAATGATCCAGCTAATGTCTTACGTGTCCGAGGAGAAGAGCCAGTATTTTTCAGAAGTGGATTCTCTGGAATCCCAAATCCTGTTGTATCCGGTGGTGCTGTTACCGGTGATGGCTTACAGGATGCTTTAGATAAGGACAAGGCTTTCCAGGGATTTATGCCACCTGCTGGCGAGAATCCAACCATGGACCAATATGACAACTTGTTAGCGATTTTTAGGAGTAATCCAGGCACAGGATGCACCACTGTGATGGATATGGCAAGAATTGCAGCAGGCTTCAACCCTCTCAATCCTGATTTAAAGGACAATGAGAAAGCTTTCGATGATTATGTCGGAAGGATTATGTCAGCTCCTTTTTTCTTTCTAAATGATTCAAGTCGTACTGAGTATCACAGAGGAGAAAAAAGCTGGAATCTTGCCGTTAATGATATTGTCAACCTTTACGAAGGAATTGAGAAAAACAGTAAAGATCAAATCAGGAAAAGTATTATAAATATGACACAGGCTGCCGCTAGCCGAAAAAATACTAGGCAGACAAAGAGCTTATTTGCACAGAGTACTCTCAACTTAGAGAACGAAATTCAGGTTTACATTTACTCCAGCAATATTTCTCTGATAGAAAATAAGGGAAGGAAAAGTACCTCAAGGCAAACTGATATAAGCATTGTAAAGGCGAGGTTGACCTTTTATAAGAATCTGTGGCCTTCCTATGCACAGATAGTTATGAACAGGCACGTAAAAATGATAGATGCTTGGGTGAAGGATAACACTACACAGCCAGGAGCTAATCTTGTTGACCTTACCTGCTTTAAACCCACAGCCTAGTATCTAAACAGGACTTACGCGGTTAAGTGGATTTCGTCCCCTTAGCTCCCCAATTTGGTGGTGCGACCCTGACGGATTTAATTACGGGTCAAGGGCACCAGGGGTAGCAAGGATGTCAAAGTCCCCCAAGCGAGGGATTGTTCGCTTGGGGAACCCACGGGGGCAAATGCGTAAGTCCCATAAACTGGGTAGTGGTAAACAAGTAGTGATTTTAACATCCGAATAAATCAAAAACCCGATTTCTCTATGTCCGAAATAAGTGAAATAGAACAACCTATTACAGTTAAAGAGCTAGTGCTTGGTGATTGGAATGATGCATTGATTGAAGATGATAAGGTTAGGAAACAATTAGGTAAACCGGGATTGCTTGAAGTGTTGAAAACTAGTCCTGCTACAGGATGCATCACTATTATGGATATGGCAAGGTTCAGCTCTGGTTTTAATCCTTTCAAACCTTTGTACTCAGACAATTACAAAGCTTTCTTAAATTATATTGACACGATTAAAGAATCTGGTGTTTTCGACGTAAATCCTATTATTAGGGAAAAGTTTGTTAATCATAAAAACGATTCTTGGTTTCGAGTGATAAATGCTATTTTAGCTTACTATAAAGACGTTACTACTGTTTACGAGCTAGAAAAAATAAAAGTAATGTTAAACAGGTTGGTAAATAATGCCAAAAGTAGGTTTTATGAATGGCAGAGAAATAACTTATTTGCTCAGCAAATTGTTGAAGTTGATAAAAATCAAATTATTGTTGAAATTTACAACAGCAAAGTGAATCTCCGAGAGAGTACAAATATAAATTTTAGTGGGGATAAGATAAGAAGAGAGGCTTTTTTTATTATAGAAAAAATCAGCTGTATATTTTACTTTAACCGTTGGGCTGATTATGCCGAAACAGTCCCAAATACACATATAAAGTTAGTTCGTGATTGGCTGAATGAGAATCCACGGAAAAGTAGGGTAAGCAGAAGAAAAACAGAAGGATGCTAAGGAACTGGGTTACATTAAAGCGATCTGGGATCAATAGAGGAAATAGTAAGTTATAAATTGAATTCCGATAAAATCCTGGAAAGAGGTTTTTAGTTATTTCATCTCTTCAAGGGCTGGCTGTATAAACCTGGGGGGCAGTATTCCTAACGCCCCCCAGGTTTTAGCTTTATCTAGACCTGTCTTGGATCTGTCTTTTTGATGGCTGCGATTCTCCTAGGTCGCCGCTACGCGATGAAGCGTTCGCAAAGCGTGGCCTACGGCCTCAGCTTCCGCGCTTATGCGATCGCCTTTGGCGCAGCAAAGCTGATCGCACACCCAAACCCCATCTCTACATGCCCGGCTCATCCCGTTGGTAATGTCTTAGTCATTATCGGGTAGTGATTCTTCTGTTGTTGGAGTCTTGTAGGTAGGTAGAGACCGGATGAATTCTCTGATCAGTTCTGTCTTACCCCTGTGATACTGTTTACAATACTCCTCTAGTGCCTCAAATTCATGCTCTGGGAGTTTGAGGCTCATATTTTTTATTTTCGGCCTTGTCATGGATACATTTATAGTGTAATGTTTAAATAACGCTTATAACATTACCCAGTAAACTTCATGACGTCACAAGAAACAGATAGTGTGATGGGAGTGAATAGTGCTCACTCCCATCACAACTGTGGTAGAAGACGAACTCCTACCTGTTCTTTGCAAGCTGCTTATAGTTTATCTGAAAGGTTGTTCGCTTAGCGTGGCCTTTTGGCCAAGGTTGTTTAAGGTTGTTGAAGGTTGAAGGTTGAAGGTTGTTGAAGGTTGAAGGTTGTTGAAGGTTGAAGGTTGTTGAAGGTTGAAGGTTGTTCGCGTAGCATGGCCTTTTGGCCAAGGTTGAATTCACTTCTGCCTTCTGCCCTCTGCCTTGTTTTCCCAAAAGTATAAGTATTAAACGTCTTAAACTTTCCTTAGGTTGCTATTAGCTACAATTGTAACAAACCTAACTATTTAGTTGTAACTAATTATTAAAATATTAAAATTTTATCCAGATTTTTTTGATTTTCCACTTGACAACAACCATAGCCACTATTTATAATATATTCATGGCTAAAAGAGCCGCGCTTCTTGCTTGACCCGGCACAAGCGCGGCTCTCTCCCAAACCACAGTTTAGGTAACTCTATCATGCCAAAAAAACGATTCGTTCATCATCCCATCGATTATCAGGAAGCGATGGAGCGTCTTGAGCAGCTTGGACAACAGAGGGAACCGAAGCAGGAAAATTCCTATCCCTATCCGATCACAGAACGAGAGCAAATTCTAATCCGACTGTATAGTTACTATCAATTGGGCATGACACCCCAGCGGTTTTACCAAAAATGGGACTTAACCCAGGAAGATATAGCTTTGATCTGCTCTTGTTCCGTTCACACTGTTAACGGCTGGTTTAACACCCGTCGTCGCTGTTCCCCTCCCACTGCTGGTCACTTGCGCCATCTGGCGATTATGGATTTTTTGTTGGAAGATTTTGAGCAAATTCCGAGGGAGTTATTGGATCGATTGTGCTTGAAGGAGGACAGAATGGTGAATTAAGAATTGAGAATGGTGAAGGCAGAAGTCAGAAGACGGAAGTCAGAAGGCAGAAGTCAGAAGTTCCAATTCTACATTCTTAATTCTTCATTCTTCATTCTTAATTCACAAATTTCGTTGTCGATTTTCTATCTCTTTTAAATCCTCTGGATCGTCATTGGAACAATGTTCAGTTTGATAAACTTTGACAGCGATCGCAGGTAAAATTCCATAACATATGGGTTCTGCGAACTCACACGCTTTTTGAAAACTCCATTCCCCACCTCTTGGAAGCCGACCATCGGGAAATTGCAGGGTCATCACCCCAATATTAGTCCCAATATTAGTATTAAATCCATCACCAGCGAGAGCATGTGATACGCAGTGCTCTCGTATTGATGGACCACCGTATCCACCACTTATTCCAACTACCAGGTATCCAACAGAATTAGCGAATGCTGCATGACGATAAAGATTGCTTTCTGGGTGATTCTCTTGACCCCAATCAAGGGCTTTCTTAAGGATTTCTGTGTAGTCCATGATTTTTGTGTAGTCCATAGTGGCAAAGTTTAAGGTTTTCTATGAATGCGATCGCTGTCTTATCTTGAATCTAGTCAGATTATAGTAGGGATGAAACGGGTTGTTAATGATTTTCGTGCGAATGAGGAAATAATGTATTAGGAATTGAGATAATTTATTAGATAGTAATCGGCTTATAAACTACTGGTTGATATTGTTTACATATCAATTCAAAATGCTATAGTAATCTATCAATTCTCAGGCTCCATCTCCGCAAAGTGTTCCATCAGCATCCGGTGGATAAAGATGTAGCCTCCTCCTACTTTTTGTAGGAAGATGCGATCAGCGGCATAGTCCAGGAAGCGGGCATAGTTCCAAGGGATGTAATTGTTACGGTAGAGGACAAGGCGGAGGCTGAAGTGTTGGATGCAGGCTTTACCACCATTTAATAGCCCTGCTATCAACTCAAACATCAGCCCAAACATCAGCCCTTCCGTCAGCCCTGGTATCAGCCCTGCTATCGACTCAAACATCAGCTCTTTCGTCGGCCTTTCCATCAGCCCTTCCATAAGTCCAAACATCAACCTTTCTATCAACTCTTCCATCAGCCCAAACATCAGCCCGACCATTAGCCCTCTCATCAGCCACACAGTTATAGCATTACGAACTGATTTCCAAATTCCTTGATTTGGACTTATTTTTGTTTCAATTTCTGAACTCTCCAGCCCGACCATTAGCCCGACCATTAGCCCGACCATTAGCCAGACTATCGACCATCCCATAAACTCAAGCTTAAACCCTCCCATCGTCGCAAATATAAGCGTTTGCATTGGACTCTCCAGTGTAAATAGAAACCAAAGCGACAGTCCAAACATTAGTCCAAATATCAACCCGATCATCAACCCAAACTTTAGCAGGTGAATCAAGATTTTTTTCCAATTAACTTGAAGCATTTCAACTGTTTTAATTTCTTCCATTAGCCCTCCCATCAGCCCTCCCATCAGTCCAAACATCAACCCTCCCATCAGTCCAAACATCAGCCCTCTTGCCAGCACTTTTATCAGCACTCCCATCAGTCCAA
Organism: Moorena sp. SIO4A5; assembly: GCF_010672005.1. Taxonomy (NCBI): domain Bacteria; kingdom Bacillati; phylum Cyanobacteriota; class Cyanophyceae; order Coleofasciculales; family Coleofasciculaceae; genus Moorena; species Moorena sp. SIO4A5. The sequence goes on from NZ_JAAHHZ010000092.1 coordinate 13,836, forward strand.
ACATCAGCCCTTCCATCAGCCCAAACATCAAACTTTCCATCAGCCCGACCATCATTCCGACCATCAGTCCAAACATCAGCCCGACTATTAGCCCTTCCATCAGCCCAAACTTTAGCCCATACATCAGCCTAACCATCAGCCAGATTATCAACCCAACCACCAGCCCTTTCGTCAGCCCTTCCGTCAGCCCTGTCATCAGCCCGAACGTCAACCCAAATATCAACCCGACACTCAGCCAGTAAATTTGTTTTTGCTTTCTATTTCTTAGCCAAGATGGCTGCATTTTTTCAATTAAAAATACTGTTTGCGACTCCTCAACCATCCTCTTGGCCATCCAAATTAGCCAGTGCTTTACTTGCACATTCTTGTATCGCTGATTAGTCTTCCGACGTTTAAACATCTTCTCGATATATGCATCAAAGAGCTGCTTGCGTCGTTCCTCAACTACGTCAGTTCTGGGCAAATCATCAACTGCTACTCCTTGATAAGCTAGAGTCATAATATTGAGCATTAGAGGTGACTGGGCTAATTCTTGTAATACTGTATCCTCTGCAATTAATGTCCTCAATCCCGTTAAATCATCCCCGACACTATCCAAGTAATAGCAAACTTGTTCTAAACTAAGCAATCTTATACAAACTGCTTTCTGAAAATTTAGACGATTAGATAAAGCTTGATAGTCTTTAATCCGACTACACACTACCAGTTCAGCACCATACTTCTGATGGAATGTGTTCAAAGCAGCAATACAGTCGTCTCGATAGTCTGCCTTTACTTCATCTAAACCATCAAGCAATGGGAGAAGTTGCTGTTGTGTTACTAAAACTTTTCCAATTTTCTTGGGTACTTGATATATAGTGTTCAGTTCCTCTACTAACCAATCAGTTATCGTCTGTCGTTTATTTGCCCAAGAGGAGAGGTTAAAGACTACGGGAATTAGCTGATTAGTGTCTTGTTCAGTACGAGCGATTAAATCCCTGGTAAGTTCCAGTAAGGTTGTGGTTTTTCCTGACCCTGGTTCCCCTAAAATTAGTAGGGTTCTTCCTATACCAATTTGGTCAAAAACATCAATTACTTTAGTCCCTTCGGGAAGGGGTTGAGATGAGTCGTCACCGATTTCGATAATTTCGCTCAAAGGATTAGTAATAGCATCGGGTCTCTCCTCTAATCCCAATTCAATCAGTACCTGGTGATAGAGGGATTTTTCCAGAACGCCTTTGACCCAAAAGTTCTTGACTTTAGTGAGTAATGCCTGACGGTTGCGGTATTCTTGGCGAGGAGTTGAACTTTGACTAACCCAATTAACAAACCACTGGAACTGGGAAATACTCTTCCCAATTCCAGCTTGTTGTCCATCACCCATTGAGCCTGGATTTGTCTGTTTGATGTCTCTTTGTTCAGTTGTTGCTGCTTCAGCAATAGCAGCAATAGCTTTATCTTTTAAGCTTGGGCTTCCAGGGTTTGCCCTACGTGCAGCATAAATTAATTTGTCAACCCAACCCTCAGCTTCTGCTGTTTGTATTAAGTTAAAAACAATCTCGTTTAAGTTATCTCCTCCAGCAATTGTGTTTAAATTGTCATTTAATTTAAACGATACCATTTGCTCTAATAATGATTTATTAGGGAAAGCATCAGTTAAAGCCTTTTGTAGTATTTTGCGTTGTTCACCGGATAAGCCCATATTTTTACATATGTTATTAGTTCAGACAAACATTTCTGAAGGGGTAACGAAACAAGCTGAAATGCTTGGTATGTAAAGGTAGTACCATTTTATGGTAAAAAAAAGGTAGTGGGACTTTAGCAAGGGAGCAGGGAAACAATCCTGTGAACCTCATAGTTATGAAAAACGCTCACTAGGAAAACTTCAGTCGTGACAGTATATACTTCACTACTCTTTCCCATTGCTCACTGGACATGCCAGCTTTTTTGAGCTTCTCAGGTGTTATCTCTTCCCCCATCACGAACATCTGGTAGAGGAGGACCATGCGATCGCAGAACTCCTGAACGGTTATCCCCTCATTCTCCAGATGCTGGAGGATCTCATCCTGATCACTTAACAGTAATTTGAACGTCATGTTCTTACCCCGGGACTTAACTTGAGTTCCGGTGTCATAGCCGTTTTTTCCCGATGGATTATTGATTTTGAATCCTTTCTGAGTATTCATACTTATCTTGCTTCACTTGGTGTTGCTGGTAGGCTGCACCTGGCTTGTCCCTGTTTTAGAGAAAAATAGAGGCTTAATACCTGGGTTTATTCCGGTAGTTACTTGCAAAAGCCGTAAGTGTATCCATCTTTTCGGTGTATCGCCGAAATGTCTTGAGGAAAGCAACTTTTGTATCCTTTCATTCCCAGAGGAGTGAATCCAAAGCTTCCCTTGCTTCTAGGGATGACTCTACCTATCCCTAGTTTTTGGTGTTTCGCTATATCCCCAGTCATCCATCCTTTAATAGGCTTCAGTGGGTTATGCCTAATAGGGTAACCGTACTTGTTGAGAGCAGCTTTTTGTCGTCCTCCTTGTCCTTTACAGGTAACCAATAGAGGCTGCAACGTCTTCAGAGCTAAACTTTCAATATTTCCAACACAAGCGGCGTCAATCCAGTGCTGCTTAGGTAGCCCTAACCTTGTCCGGTTGTATTTAGTCTGTGCTCCTGTTCCAGTTACGACCACTCTAGAATCTTTGAGTACCTTAACCAATTTATTTCGAGTCGCGTTTACCGCTGCTGCATCCGTTAATGGTTGTTTGGTTTTGGTTTTGATTTTTTGCAGCAAGCTAGGTTTCTTTTTTAGAAACTCTTCTATAGGCTTATTCCCTTTGCGCTGATTGCACTTTTCGCAAGCCAAACAGAGATTGCTCACTCTGTTACTGCCACCCTTTGATATTGGGTGAATGTGCTCAACCTGTAGAGGTACGTTTTGCTTCCCGCAATAAGTACATTCTCTGCCCCACTTTTCGAGTAAATACTCTCTAACTTCGTAGCCAACTAACTCACCTTGTTGGTACTCTACTCCACTGATTTCAGGATTTTGCATTTTTTGAGTGTCAAACTTAACCCGTTCAATCCAGATTTCACGGACCGGACAGAATTTGATTAATCGCTTGACCCAGGTTTCAGTTGTCAAAATCCTGTGCTCTAAACTAGGAGGGAGCCAGCCCTCTGGTCGTTTGCGGTTAAGGAATCTGGGCTTTCGGTAACGAGTGTTGCGATTACGCCTTCCGCGTCTGACAGCTCTTCTGGATTCCAGTTTTTTCTTGATCAACCCTCCTCTGTGTTCTAATTCCATTCCCCAAATAACTTGCCCGTCTCGAACCAGGGCGAACCCAGCAGTCTTGCTGCCAGGGTCAATCTTTATTTGGCAAGGTAAGATGACTGGATTAGCGATCGCAGTCTTCAAGATGATTGTGAATGGATACATTCTAAAAACCGCAGCTTTACCTTTATCTAATAGGCGTCGTGCCTTCTTTGGGTGAATAGGGTTTAATGGTTGCTTATTCGCGTCAATCACAAAAACATAATTTTGCATTGTTAAATGCCTCAAATTGGTAAGGTGTGCCTCGACAATGTTGTAAAAGCTTGTTGAGCTAACTACACGGTTGCCTTCGTCTTAATAGTTAGCGATAGAGCTACAAACTGGCGTTCATCTGTAGGTATCTTGACTTAAACAACGTAGTAAATAAATACTTAGTCTGCATCCTGGTAGGTAATTCCGGGGGTTACCGGGAATTACCAAGGCTTAGACCAGGAGTCTGGACATGGCACTGGCACGCATTAGTCTTATCCTCAGTATACCATAGTTAACACTAAAATGCACAGGAAATATTTTTCGATAAAATGACTTGACATTAGCTGCTATCCTTAGTATACTGAGGATAGAAACGGAAGGAAATCACGACTAAATACTTTCCTCCCGTTGTCAGTCAAGTTACAGACTTATCAATATTATGCTATATGACCAATGGTTGGACTTCGAGCAAGAATCGAAGATCCATCAGACTGATGGTTTTGCAGAAGAAACCATGCTCTCTTTCCAGGAGAGAGGATATCAGGATGGCTATTCAGGAAACTGGAAAGGCCGCTGCGATTACTTCAACGAGCTAAAGCAAGTTTGCCATTCCTCAAAAGTATGTCGAAAAAACTGCCGGTATATGTCAGGCTTTTCCTGTGGGAAACATGACGCTAAATTCGACAAATACTGGGCAAATTTGAACCCTAATTCAAGTACGGAGTTTTGAGGAAATGAATGAAACTAATTCTCAAAATGGGGCAAGCCCAATATTACCTCCAGATCTACCGTCTCTCCGAAAGTCCATATATGATCAGACTACTCGTGGCTGGATGCGAGAATTTCCAGAAATTATGTCTGACCTTTCCGCTCCAATCCCGTTGAAACTTGTTAGTTTCAAACCACTTTATAAAATCTACCCGGACAGAACTCAAAAGCTGATCGGACGTGCCCCTTATCTACGTTCATCAACCATATCGTTGATATTAGATTACATCACTCCGGGGTGGAGCAAACTTGATAACATAACCATGTCGTCCGACATGGTTATTGTCAAGACAAAAATTCAAATCTTGTGCGCTCAAGGGCTTTTTGAACGGGAAGGTTTAGGTTCTGAGCCAACTTCTTCAACTAAATGGGGTGGTCCAATACCAAAAGCAGCAGCCCAAGCCATGCGCAGAGCAGTGGCTTTATTTGGACTTGGGCGTTGCTATTGGGACTCTGAAACGGCACGAGCAACTGTTGCTAGCTATCAGAAAAAGTTTGGACTACCTCCACTTGAAGAATTAAACAAGGAGGCGTTTTGATGATGAACTAATTTCTAACTAAAGTAACGCGATCGCACTATCCGCGATCGCGTACACCTAGCAAAAAGTAAAATTAGGAGGTAGTTGGATGAAAGAGCTTGGAAGAGTAGAGCTGAAGCCATTTGTTGAATGGTGTGAATCAAAAGAGCATATGCTCGAAGAGAGCATATACAGTCAAGATTATAACCGTCTAGTAATTCCACTTGGTTACAAGCTAGTTAATGTCAAACCACCGAAAGTTATTAAAGCACATTATGACGAAAGAATGGACAAACTAGCATCAAGATTTTGTCCAGATTGGAAATTATCTTTACTTTGCAAGTACGGCAAAGGAGGAGGCGTTCGGCTTCATCGGGACGCATCAATATATGGGAGGCAGGCTTTTGTACTAAGTAGCACTGACTATCTATTCATTATTGATGGTTTAGAGTACAGCTGTAAGGGTGGAATCATTTATCAATTTGATTCTAAGAAACTCCATAGCGTGCCACCGTTGGAAGAGCAAAGATGGGCTTTAATCTGGTGGGAACCATCGAAGCTTTGGAATGAACAATTCCAACAACTAAGTCTTTTATAACTTCATTGAAATTAACCCAATAGTAAGCTGTGATCGCACACCATTATTCATGCGATCGCAGTACACACCAATAGACAACCTATCCTAAATTGTAACTAGGAAAAATCCCAAGGAGAAACAAGCATGAGTATAATCTCATTTGTACATAGTGAAATCAAGGAAGACATAGTCGCATTTTTGTCAATAGACATAAAAGACCCTTTATTAACTACTCTAATTCAAGAGATTAATATAGGTTACAAAAAAGGTTATTTATTTGTAAGATATCGAGGGAGTTTATTGTGCAAAGTAACAGATTCGGACGCTTGGATATTCCCTGGATATCAGACAGCATACATTCCTGAGTATTACGACAATTATTTTGTGCTTAAAGCTACATGCGAGTATCTATCACAATATTATTGTTTACCCCCTGGAGACATAGGTGTCATTGAATCACGTGATGATTGGAAAACCGAAGGACACTATTTGATTGATTATCCAACTTTAGCTTGGGAAGACAATTATAACATTTTAACTCTAGATTTAAATCACACTTTTCCTGTCAGGGAAAATCCTTGTCAGCGTCAGCCTCGTCAAAAAATAAAAAGCTGCTCTCGCTGTAAATATTATGCAGAAGGAGAACCACTTCCGTGCGCCGTGAATCCATCTTTGTCTTCTAGTATTAATTATTGGGAAAACAACGATTGTATTCACTGGGAAGAAATAAAATAGACTTCTTCCAGTTGTCGGGAACAGGGAACAGGGAACAGGGAACAGTGGACAAGAATTGACGTAAACACTATCAGAAAAATACTTTTGCAAGAGGTCTAATTAACTCCCTACTCCCTACTCCCTACTCCCTACTCCCTACTCCCTACTCCCTACTTCCGCACGGAGCTCCGGGGGTGCCGGGGCGCTGGGAAACCGATCAACCACTTTGCATCACCAGTAACCAGCCCCGTGCATCCCCCGGAGCTCCGTCTTTGCAACCTTCGGAAAATCCCCAAAAGTATTGATTTTTCGTTGATTTTCACCGTAAATTGTGGTATACTGAGGTTAAAATCAAAGAGAAAATAAAGTCATGATTAACTGCTGCATTACAGGACCACGCACAATAAGACCAGAGCATATCCGAGTAATCCAGGAAAAGCTAAACAGCATATCCGCAGACACCTGGCACATCGGGGACGCCCCTGGGGTAGATACAATAGCCCTACATTTTTTAGAGAAAAAACAGACTGTAACCACCTACCACGTGACCGGGAGAGAACCGTGGCAATTCGCTCTGCGAAGTACAAGAATGGTAAAAGACTGCATGAAAAACCCAGGAAGCCACAAACTGCTGGCTTTCCCAAACAAACCCTGCCCTGAAGGGGTACAACCAAAACCAACCTTCCACGGGTCTGGATCAGGAACCTGGGGAACCATAGCTCTCTGTAAATACTATGGTTTTGACATTGACATAACTTTTTTAGAGAAAAATTCCCTTCCCGAATGGCTGAGTAAGCCAACCTACCAACAGCTCTCCCTTTTTTAACAACTTTGCCGATAACTAGGGGCTGGCCGGGGCGGCCAGCCAAAACCAGCCGCCCCGGCCAAAAACCAGAAACCAGCCCCGTGCCCAGCCCCGGCGCAACCCACGACACAACCGAAGCCAGCCGACTGACCCCAACCCAAGACCGAACCGGAGCCAACCCACCTTCGTTACCTCTCCCTCTCCCTCTCCCTCTTCCTCTCCCTCCATTTTTTTAATGGAAAACCCCCCCTGGAGTTTTTTCGTACGGTTAGGACGGAGTTAGGGAAATTTAGAATAAATTTCTCTAACGGAGGTCTAATCGAAGAAAAAATCTCCACACTCCGCCTGGCCGACTAGGCTGTGGTCGCGCGAGGCTATTGGATCTAAGTACTTTAGGGATAAGATTTATGCCTCGCGCCGACCCAGCCGGGAACTTAAAACCGAGATATTTGTCTAAAATCTGCAATTTGAACTTAAAACCAAGGTATTTATCTGGTTTCCACAGCGCAGCGCGTGTTCGATGGTCTATGTGCAATCGCAATCTGTTAACACTTGTATTGAGGTGCGTTCGCATAGCGTGGCCTACGGTCAATCGCGTTTGCATTGGGATGTTGGTTCTTGCTACTGGTGCGATCGCGTTTGATTGGGATGTTGGTTCTTGGTACTGGTGCGATCGCCTTTGGCGCGGCAAAGCCCATCGCGTTTGATTGGGATGTTGGTCTTGCTACTGGTGCGATCGCGTAGCGTGGCCATAGGGCAATCGCAAGCTGGGCTAAATTCCCCTCAGAACATCCAGTCACTGAATGCAGTAATTAACTTCACCGGTTGATGTGATTTATATCACGACTTTATCTAACTAAATCAATAACAATGATTAGTGAAAGTTATAAGATTAGTCAGCTGGATATTATAACTTATCATCTCAGGTCAAAGCATCTTATTACATCACTAAATTGCAAATCGCTTTATTTAGCCCAACTATCAGCCCTAGAGGCAAAGAAGGCAGCTACGCTGAGGGCTTGGAGGCGATGCGTAGCAAGCTGAAACTGTCGAAGCGTTGGTACTGAGCAAGGAGTTTTAGATGTGTTGTGGTGACGACACAGTAGTAGAAAAAATATAACAAACATTTCCCTTGAGGATACTATTCTTAATTACCTCCAGACATTACCTTAATGTTGGGGGAGAACTTGGTGAATATATATGATTGTGGTCGATGAAAGCTAAAGAAGTTCTGAGACGATATGCAGCAGGAGAAAGGGATTTCCGTAGGGAAAATCTTAGAGGTCAGTCGTTTCAAGGGGAAGACCTTTCCGGGGCGGATTTTAGTGAAGCGGATATTCGAGGGGCAAATTTTAAGAATGCTAATCTAACCGAAACTAAATTTTGTAAGGCCAAGGCAGGATTACAGAAAAGGTGGGCAATTGTTGTTTTGTTGGTTTCCTGGATAGCGTCAGGACTATCAGGAATTATTTATTTATTTAGTGGAGAGTTCGTAGAGCACATATTTAACTCTACAAACATAACAGAAAAAGTTTTAGGCTGGACAATTTTGGTTGTAATAATTGTCTTATTTGCTATAATCCTTCGTCAAGGTATTGGAGGACCCGTAGCCGTAGTCTTAGTCGTAGCCGGAACCGGATCCTTAGCCGTAGCCTTAGGTAAAGTCTTCGCTGAAGCCGTAGCCGGAGCCTTAGCCGGAGCCTTAGCCATAATCGGATTTGTAGCCGGAGTCTTAGCCTTAGCCGTAGCCGTAGTCGGATTTGTAGCCGGAGCCTTAGCCGTAGTCGGAGCCGGAGTTATAGCCGGAGCTGAAGCCGTAGCCGGAGCCTTAGCCGGAGCCGAAGCTGAAGCCGTAGCCGTAGCCGTAGCCGGAGCTGGAGCCTTACTTGGCACTTACCTGGGCTGGCGCGCTCTAAAGGGGAACCCCAGAGATGCCTGGATTCGTAGTATTGCTATTGCTTTTGCTGCCACAGGAGGAACAAGTTTTTACAAGGCTAACCTAACCAATGCTGATTTTACGGGAGCTACCCTCAAAAGTACAGATTTAAGAGAGGCTACTATCACTTGTACTTGTTGGAGGAAAACTATTAAGCTTGACCAAGCTAGACCTGGTAAAACTATCTTAGCTGATACAGCAGTCAGAGAATTATTGGTTCATGGTAAGAGTTATAATAAGTCTTATGTTAATGCCAATCTTAGGGGCGCAAATTTAAAAGAAGCTAATTTAAATAAAGCTAATCTAAAACAAGCTGATCTTAGCAAAGCAACTTTAGAAAACGCTGAGTTAGAAGAAGCTGATTTAGTTAATACCAATCTTAGAGGTGCAAATTTAAAAGGGGCTAATCTAAATAAGGCTAATCTAAAACAAGCTGATCTTAGCGAAGCAACTTTAGAGGATGCTAATTTAAAAGGGGCTAATTTAACTCAAGCTAATTGCGTTGGTACTAATTTTACCGATGCTTATCTTACTGGTGCTTGTTTAGAAGCGTGGAACATTGATTCAAAAACTAGGTTAACTAATGTTGATTGTCAGTATGTCTTTCTACTAGAGAATCCCGATAATATGGGAAGTCGAGAGCGCCGCCCCCATGACTTTAATCGGGTTTTTGAACCAGGGGATTTTGACAAGCTTTATAAGCAGATTATGAATACGGTGCAGATTCTTCTGCGTAATGGGGTTAATCCAGAAGCATTTCGTCAAGCCTTTCAAGAATTAATGGCGGAAAACCCTGAAATTACTGGTGATTCGATTCAAGCAATTGAGAGGAAGGGAAATGATGTTTTACTTACCTTGGAAATCCTAGGATCAATAGATAAGGGTAAGGTTGAAATAATTTTTTTGGAAGTTTATGAGGCTAGACTAGAAGACGCTAAGAGAATTGGTTTTCTAGAGGGTAAAGATGAGGCTAACACTTGCCATCTTCAGAATATAAAGGATGTTATAAACGCTTTTACCAGTCAGCAGTCATCCAATTCTATAATCAATCTTACAAATACAGCTAAATCGGAGAGTGATATGTCAGATAATTCACGTCATTTTAATATAGACCAAAACCGAGCTACTAATCCTAAGGTTAATACTAATCCTAATTTTGCTGTTGCTAACGACAATGCTAGACAATTTAATACTACTAATTTTACACCAGAGCAAAAACAAAACCTAGCTGAAGCAGCAGCAGAAATCCAGCAACTTCTCAACCAAATATCCCAGACTAATCCCACTACGACAAGCAAAGAAAAGATGATAGTTGTCAGTGAAGTTGTTGACCAAATTGAAAATAACCCACCCCTAAAAGCTAAGGTAATCAATGCCCTGAAAGCCGGAGGAGTGGAAGCTTTCAAGGAAGCAATAAACCATCCCCTAGTTAACGTTTTGATGGCTATGATTGAGGAATTGACGTAGGGTTGGGGTAAGCTATCAACTATTGTCCCCTGTTCCCTGTTCCTGTTCCACGCGCCAAGCAGTTTCCCTCCCGATCTTCCCCGATTTAACAAACAACCACGAACCCCTCCTGTACGTATCCTCACCCTTCCTGGTGTGAGGTTTTACTTTTATCAATTCCCTGACTTCCGATGTGGTTAATAACCACTGTTCTTGGGCAGCCATCTTCAACTGCTGCATGTATTCTATGGGACTCAGGGGCTGCATTCTGTTGATATTGGCTCTCTCAATACCAGAAGCAATGGCATCAATCAACACCTCCAATGCTTCCCGTTCTGCCTTCCAAGAACCTGTCCGGTGAACGTTTGGTGAACTGTTCGGTGAACTGTTCGGTGAACTGTCCAGGGAGATAGTTTCCTGACTATCTTCGGTAAACCCTTCGGTTAACAGTGGCTCAAAATCTTCAAACGTTCCACCCCTTTCCAAATGGGTGTTTAAACGATCCAATTCCTCCAGTTGTCTACCAGATATAAAGGAGCGAGTCCCCTCTTTGTTTGTTTCAATATTGGCATGTTTGATTCGATCATAAAGGGCGGTGCGACCGATGTTGTATCTGGTCTGTAAATCCTTGACGGGGATTTTGTCTATTTCCTGAGTCATAACCTTTGCTGGATGTTCGGCGAATGTTCACCGGATGTTCACCGGATGTTCACTGAACATTTTATATCCATGTAGAGGAAATAGGAAATAGGGAATCGGGAATCGGGAATCGGGAATCGGGAGTAGGGAGTAGGGAGTAGGGAGTAGGTAGTAGGGGATTGGGGAAAAATCTGCTGTCTGTTGAGATTTCTTGATTTGGACAGATCCATGTCGATGA
>NZ_JAAHHZ010000093.1:0-24935 GCF_010672005.1 Moorena sp. SIO4A5
CTCCCTACTCCCTACTCCCTACTCCCTACTCCCTACTCCCTACTCCCTACTCCCTACTCCCTACTCCCTACTCCCTACTCCCTACTCCCTACTCCCTACTCCCTACTCCCTACTCCCTACTCCCTTTGCTATATAAATAACTAATTTAATTGGCCTCTAAAAATTCCTGTTTAAATTGGTAAAACTTAATTTTAGCATAAATATTTTTCAAGTGCTTCTTAACCGTGTTGAGAGTAATGCGCAATTCATCAGCAATCTCCTGATAGCTGTAATCAGCACGACGCAGTAACCAAACTTCGGCCTCACGAGGAGTCAAGTCATATTTATTCACCTCTGCGATCGCAAAACTCTCAGCATATTGATCGTGATTTTCTAGTGTTACTAAAATGCAGGGATTTTCAAAGGAGTCTAAGGTGAGCTTAACGGCTCGAATCCGAAAAGATGTTGAGGGATCAGTAATAATTTCAGACTCGATAATTATTGACTGATTTGGATATAACTCACAGCTATCGAGCACAGCTTGGCAAACACGCCTGATTTCTTTGGGAACAACGTTAGATTTTGACCTATCCACTGCCAGTTGAGCACAAATAAAGCGACCATAGCAATTGCTATGAACTAACTCTCCCTGAGCGTTCAGAATCAAGACACCATCCATTAATCCTTCTACTACCCCTTGTAAGAGAACACCGTTAAACTGTCTTGCCTGAGTATTCATCCTCTAGACCTATGTGAACGTTACGAATCTGCAACAGAGCAGGTCCCTACTACAGGTACCTACTACAAGTCCCTACTACAGGTTCCTACTACAATCCATAGGTGTAGCGGCTTTGAGCTTATGCAGTAGCTTATCGAGTTCTGGTATCACTAGTTCACAAGAGTGGGTCAGTGTTGAGTTGTAAGCATATGCGCTACGCGCAGGCTACGCCAACAGCAGTCAGCGGTCAGCGGTCAGTGGTCAGCGTTCAGTGGTCAGCGTTCAGTGGTCAGCGGTCAGTGGTCAGCCTTGTGGGACAGGCTTTGGCCTTGGCCTTTGGCCACGCTACGCGAATGGCCACGCTGTGCGAACGACGCATCGGACCTAACCCATAAGCTAATAGCTGATAGCTGATAGCTGATAGCTGATAGCTGATAGCTGATAGCTGATAGCTGATAGCTGTTCGCGTAGCGTGCGCGTAGCGCATATGCTTAGCTCAGCACTAGTGTCATTCATTTAAAATCTAGAAACTGAGTTAGAAAAGGTAGTATAAAAAGACTCAGAAGGATAATGACAATCATGAATAACTTTAATGTTAAGCTATCTTCCTGTTCGAATTCATTCCCTGTCGAGTTAACGATGTTTTGAAAAATCGAATTATCTAAGGGCTTCTTCCACCATGGTCTTTTTTGTCTTTTTCGTGGATGTTTTTCTGTTTGAGTCATTGGCACTTGGGTATTAGTATTCGTAAGTTTTGAGATTAGCTTAGTCATGGAAGGGTGCATCTCATATTTGTAAAAAAGTTGCGTAGGGTGCGTTAGGGGGGCCTCATTTTCCGCCTCGTAGCCAGGGTTATGTTGCTGCCCGTAACGCACCACGGTGTCAAACAGCAAAAATGAGATGCACCCGTCATGGAATAGATCTTATTCAAAATCACTCCTACCTTAAAGAATATTTTTGGAGAGCGAAACTATAGTAAAACCAAACTAGTATTGACGGTAAAAACCACGGAATCAATACTAATGCTGAGATATAAACCTGCAATACAAATAATCCGTATATTCCTGTTATACTTCCCAAGGTTAATACCTGTTCATGTCGCTGTAGTAAGGTTTTTTTTACCAGGATAATAGTAGTCCATTTTCCTAGGAATGCCCCTAGAAAAATAACCCAATGATCAGGAATCCAAACTACCCGATGCTGCCGGATTATATGGTGAACCATATAAGCAAATACTTCTCCTCTAGTTAATACTTCGAGGCACTGCTTTAGATCCTGTTCAACAGGTTGATAGTAATGGCACCAATAGCCAGCAACTGACGGAAAGTAAAAGTCATCTTCGGTGTCATTGTAGTCACCATGGGTGATGATAACAACTTGCTGCATCACATGCTGTTGGAGTTCTGGATTAGGCACAGGAAAATTGAGAAGTTCCTTAGCTGTAATAGATTTGTAGACTTGTCTAGGAGGAATAGAAAAGTCAATAATGGAAGCTAGTCCAAAAGGAGGAGCAGATTGATTGAAAGGAATCAGCCCTTGATTGTGAGTCTTTCCTGGCTTTAGATAATCACTGACTTGGGACTGAAAATCTACTGTACTGTTTAATGTTGGCTGGGGTAAACTATCTGAAGATGACTGGTGATTGAGCAGATGAGCTACTGCTAGCTGATAGGCAAACGGACATGACTCGTCGATACAGGTGGGATCTAGAGGCTGTTCAATAGTCCAAGGCTCAAAGTCTATGTATCCTTCTAAACTCCATTTGCGACTAGCGACTTTATCTTGTTTATCTGTTGCTAGCACAAACCAAGTATTCTGCTTTTCCACAGCAGAGCGAATCGCTTGATCAAGGTTTTCGTATCTAGGTTGGTAGATATGCCGACTGTAGTAAATGCCGATTACTTGAGCATTCAAGGCGTATAGGTGTCTTACCAACTTGGCTAAGTATTCGGAATCAATCAACTTACCTTGTGTGCTTTCTATTGCTTCATCAGCTTGATCTAGAGATTCCTGATCGATAGCAACTAACAAAACAGGCGCTAAGGTATGCTTTGGTAATTGATTCGTCAAATTACGATAGACAGCTTGAACAAACGCTCGGATGTCGAACAATAATTCGACTTGAATAGCTGGGATGACGCTCAGCAGTAAAACTGTTCCCAATGCGATCGCTTCTGGTCTTGTCGGTAACCACTGCTGCAGCATTTTCTTCCAATCAAACCGCTCAATGCGATAGGGAATCAAACCGGGAGGATTAAATAAAGAGGGAAGCAGATAGGCAGAGGGATAGGCAAATTTTTCTACGGATTGAAGATGTTGACAGGCTTCGAGTAGTGCATCGTAAACATCTCTATGGTCAGCTAGGGGCTTACAGAACTGCTGGAGAAAACTCTGAGCCACATCATTGCGAATGGGTTCCCGCATCACTATTACCTGTAACCCAAGTTTAATCAGAGAGTTAGCAATGCTCAGACCACTGCAGGAGTTGAAAATGGCCAGCTGCAATTGATTTTCCCTAGCTTGAGTTAATTTTTCTTCGAGTTCACTAATCGACAGGGATATATTCGGAGCGATCGCAAGTCTTCCTCCTGTGGTTGTGGTTTCATCGCTATGTCCAGCAAAGAACAGCACATCCCAGCCTCGTTGATCACAGATAGCATTAGCAATTTTAGTTTTGATATCGACATGGTTTTCATGGGGTTGCCAGGTTACTCGCTCGACCTCAGCAATAGACTTAAGCGATCGCACAGCTTTCCAATCGTCCTGCAACGGTAGTCTGGGATCATCTCCGAAGATAGCTAGAATACGGGTTTTTCTACGGTGCGCGTTTCCTAGCGCTTTAAAAAAGCCCGGGGTCGCACCGCAAGCTGTCAGGGGCTTAGTACAAGCAATGGGATCCGGATTATCCATAGCGCTTCTGAAAATGCGAACCCTCCCCAGGGGTGTGCCTTCAGGAGCAAGTTCCCAAGTTTCCCATGGTAACCGTTCCATTTCTATAGAGTCACAAGCTACGAAAATATCAACACTGGGGTGAGTACCAATCCCCTTGCCTTCTTCCGATATCACTTGAGCAACACGAGTCAATTCGTCTCGAATCCGCTGTTGAATCTTACGAACGTTTCCTTCTCCTAACCAACGCTGGAAAGCATTGATGAACTCTCTTTCTGCCTCCATCAAATCATAACATGGGTCACCTGAACCAGGATTAATTCTGCCACTATCTCCTATAGGTTTCACTGACGGAAATTCGTAAAATCTAGTGTAGCGCTGTCGCCAGCGTTGATAACATCTTTGTATTTCTTTGGAATAGTTTAGACTGGCAGATAGCTGCCTTATCCTGTTATCCCATAGCAGCAAAAAAAAACAAGATTTATCATCTGTTTTATGCAAAATTTTTAGTTCAAAAACAGTATTCATTACCCAAAATAATCCTCGTTTTTTTATATGGTTGCCGGTTACCTGTTCTAACTTTAATACTCCCTACTCCCTACTCCCTACTCCCTACTCCCTGTTTACTAAATAACTTAAAATCCTGTTTAACTAGGCTGGAATGCATAAGGAGATAAGGTCTGTGCTGAGCTATCCGGTGGGATAATGGTCACAACAAATTTTTCATCTGAGCGTCCTTCCACACGGGCAAACAGAAATGGATCATCAAGCCCTGATACAGGCTCATGTATAATAGACCTTAGATTGCTAACTTGTAGCTTGAATCCATCAGGTAAAGGAGTACCCAGCTGGGTTCCTAAAATTACCAGCAATGACCATTTTGGTGGAGGAATTGGAGAGTCAATCGCCCAGGTTACCGCACATAGTCGTAAAGCAATTTCACCTAAATCAATGTCCTGATAGGATCGACCTGGTTCGGGAGGAATGTCCATTCCTTGATATCTAAGCTCGTTAATCACATTCTCGAATTTATCAATTGACCGAAATACCGATAAATTACCAGTAATGGTTTGAGGGATAAACAATCCTAAACCTTGGGCAAATTCATCTAATTTACCCTCCAACCATTGTTGTGTATTGATAGCCTTTTGAGTTAGGATAGTAAATACTTCTGTAATCCGAATCGAAAGGGACGTTGTTCTCTGTGGAGTTAGTTGCCATTGATATAATAAATCCAGTAATTCAGGACTTTGGAGTATAGTCAGCCCTTGCTCCCAAGTTAACGTTTGCCAAAGAGTTTGCTCAGGATATTGTAGGCGTTCTAATAATGTTTCTAATGTTTCCAAGTCAGGTTGGTTAACAGATAGCCTAGGGAGGTAATTAGGGGAAATTACTGGTAGCTTAATGACAGCGGAATCCAAGAAACGTAAATAAAATAGTAGGTGATTTGGCTCAGAATCAAACAATGACAGAGGTAAACTATAGTTCCAATCAACTTCAGGATGTAAATTACAAACTTGTCGATAATTAACCAGTTCGTCGTAACGGATAAAGCCTCGAATAATAGCAGTTTCTAGCTCTTCTTGCACTTCAATCACAACATAGAAATGAGCAGCAAATTCTGGTAAATCAATGGCGGCTATCGGTACAGTTACTACTTCATCAATTAAACTCTCACTGGTAATTAAACAAAGCTTAAATTCGCCTACTATAAGATTACATACCGCTTCAATCACATTAGCGTATTTAGGTTGTCGTAAAGAACAACAATTCTCAGAAATCAAAATATTAGCTAACTTTTCCTCTAACCATTGTGTAAAACTAAGTAATGCTAGTCCATTCAGATAGGTTTGCCATTGGCGTGCTTCTGAGATGACTTGATTACTCATTTGTACTGCTTGCTCAAACTGTTCGGACTCTAACCAAATACATTCTGGTTGCACAAGCCTGAGGTCGGTGGAATTAACAGAATAACTAGTCATGATTTTCCTGCTTCGCTTTCTCAAGGTAGCGGCATAGTCGCTGGGTATATAGGCTATTAGTAGAACACTTTTTCCCTGTCATGATTTCTGCAGCTGCTTCTTGGAAGACTTCAGCATCCACGAAAGCTTCTAGGTGTTCCATCAGGTTTCTGAAATAGTCTGGATCCCTAGACATATTTGCCAGATTAAACTGATGTGCTGCATGGGAGATAATGTGGAAAAGTTTGTCTATTGTCCAAAACCGCACCCGATTGAGCAGATCCTTTGGATTTAGCACCCGGCTCACTTGGGACTGATTGGTCATTCCTAAAATAGAGGCAATCTCGGCTTGAGATTTACCGTGACAGTAGATCAGTTCAAGACCTGATATAACCTTTGATGCAAAACGGGCATAACTTCGACTGCGCTCTAGCTTGGTAATACGGTCAGTTAGCCCTTGCTCTATCCCCAAATCCAAACAGGCTATGAGTTGCTGACTACAGAATTGCTGTAATTCTTGTCGTGCGATCGCATCTAAAGTGTTGGTGAAATTTTGGTCTGGTAACTCTCGGTTCCGTCCAGTATCCGAATCCGACACCTCTAGGGATTCCGATGGCGGAAATCCGCTGCGAATCCATATGTCATATCGCCTTAGCACTCTGGCTAGATGTTTGAGTTCATCCCTCAGCTGTACTAGAGAGTTGACAATTACCGATTTTTCCTGCAAGAGGTGGCTCATTTCTTCAAGTTGAGCCTGGGTGGGATCGGGACAACGTCTAGCTTTTTTTCCTGGCTGTTGGCGTCTGTCCCGACGGTAGACCCCATGAAAGGCTTCTAGAATATTGCGATCGCGTGGCAAGAGTTGTTCAAATTGTGTCGGTCTAGCTCGATTCAGCAGCGCCCAGTCACTGAGAAAACAAAGTCCCCGCTCCGATAAGAAGTCTTTGAGTTTGGGATTTTGTTTGGTTTGATAGTAGACCCAATCATCTAACCTAGACTTGGATGGGGAATTCAGATTATATTTTCGTAATACTTCAACGGTAAAAAATTGGTAATCGGTTTTTTTGGTTTCCCTATCGCCATTCAGGATAAGTTGAGTTATACCATCCTGATCTAAGATGATTAGCACTTTTCCATCATCATCAAGCACAAATGGCAGCAAATCCCGATAGGTGAAGTGATTGCTAGCGCTATATAAACTAGCCAGTTTCTTGCAAGCTTTCAGGATTGGGTAAGAGACATAGCAACGAAGACAAAGTCCTGCTCTAGCACGACTTATGGGTGACCCAGACGCCTCAGGGTGAAACCAGGCGTATAGGGAGGTTTGAATGTCCCGATGCTGCTCCACCGACAAATGCGTTCGCGAAGCGGTTCGATGTTCCGTTCGCGTTTCTGGAGCATCTAATTCTAGACACTTCTGTTGAAAAAACTCCCATGCTAGCGGTAGTAACAGTTTTTTGTAACCACACCCAACACTAGCAGGATCAAGTCTTAAAATTTCCCAATATCTCGATAGAGGCACCATCCTTACACTTTTGCTTAGCTGTGCCATATTGTCTCATACAAATTATTAGGTTTGCAGTACCCAAACGGGTAATTTTTTGTAAAAGATGATATGCTATAATTCAGCTTTTTTTGATCGCAAGATAAATGCAAAGTTGAGTCAAGTTCCATTAATCACTTCTTAAATAGTTCCTGGATTTTTGAGTCAGGGTAATCTGTAATGCCTAATCATCAACTACTAATTACCCATTACCTTTTACCCAATTACCAATTCCAATATCAAGCATATATTAATTAGTTAACCAAATTGGAGATTGATTTGATATTACTTCTTTATCCAGGATTCAATGACCGATAAATTACCCCCAATTTACTTCTACATTCCTCAGGGTTTCTGGCCGGACACCATGCCCAAAAGTGCCGATGAGAACTGGAAAGGCTTTGGGATTGGTATCTATGCCTGGACTTTACAAACCTATCTGCGCCTGAAAGCCGATGGTTTCCCTTGCGAACTAGTAGCAGAATTGCCCACAGAGGGGATTGTTCTGATCCACCGCAATTGCTTACGAGCTCACAAAGACCAGCTCAAGCCAGGACCAAAGTTATTGCTGATTTGTATTAAAGCTGAACAAAGACCCTATCCCTATGCTCAACTCCATGTGGTACAAAATCCTCTGGAAACAATGCATCTGCGCAATAGTTACTATTTACCCCACTGGACTCAGCCAGGGTTAATTCAGCGCCATCCAGCAAGATGCGATCGCTTTGAAACCATCGCCTTCTTTGGTCATGAAAATAATCTAGCGCTAGATTTAAAGCATCCCTCCTGGCAACAACAACTCCAAGCACTGGGGTTATCTTGGCAACCAGTAATCAATCGCAATCATTGGCATGACTATAGCAACCTAGACAATCGCTGGCATGACTACAGTAAGATTGATGCTATTGTGGCTGTGCGTAGCTTTGAGGGCAACACAGCCTGCCTCCACCGCAATTACCTGACCAAACCAGCTACCAAACTCTACAATGCTTGGCTAGCAGGGGTTCCTGCTATTCTCGGAGGTGAAGCTGCTTATCAAGCAGAACGCTATAGCCCACTAGACTATCTGGAAGTGGCTACCCCTAGGGCGTTAATTTCAGCCCTTAAGCGGTTGAAAGAAGAGCCCGATTTACGTATCGCTATGGTTAAAAATGGTCGAATTCGTGCCAAAGCGATCACCCCTTCAAGTACTACGAAGAAGTGGCGTTATTTCTTAGAAACTATTGCATTACCTGCTTATTATCGTTGGTGCAATCAATCTCATTGGTCTCAACAGATTACCTTGGGACAGGGTTATCTTGGCTTTCAGGGAAATCGAGTTAAAGATAAACTAACAAGAGTTTTATTAGCTAGCAATAATTCCAGATAAAAGTCGATGGTAAATGGATTTTGGTATCATTATGATATAGAATTTATCAATTTATTGATGTACTTAAATCGCTGGTTTTTATGGAATAGGGAGTATAGATGCAGCCCTTTTTAAACAACAAATATTTTCACCTATAATTATAAAACGCTATACTTAAAGTAGATACTAACCCAATAGTACTTATTAACCATTCCTAACTATGGTTCAAGCAGTATCAAAACTATTAACCTTTGACGAATTCTTAGAACAGTACCCAGAGGATGGAGGAAACTATGAACTTCGTCAGGGTAGAATTGTAGCTATGCGTCCCACCGGTTTGCACGAACAAGTAGCAGCTCTCATTGCCAGAAAACTCGATGTCGAAATAGAGAGACTTTCACTACCCTACTTTATTCCTCGAACTTGTCTTGTCAAACCCTATCAACAGGGAGAAGGTTATTTACCAGATATCATTGTTTTGGATAAACAAACTGTTGCGGAAGATCCATACTGGAAACAAAAATCAAGTATCTCAATCGGTAAATCAGCTAAGTTAATCGTGGAAGTCGTTAGTACCAACTGGCAAGATGACTATCTAACCAAACTGGCTGAATACGAAAAATTTGGCATTCCCGAATACTGGATTGTTGACTATAAAGCCTTGGGAGGAACCCGATACATTGGGTCTCCTAAAATTCCTACAGTTTGGATATACGAGTTAGCTGATAATGAATATAAAGAAGGCAAAACCTTTACGGGTTGTGATTCTATTGAATCACCAATTTTCCCAGAATTAAAACTGACTGTTGACCAGCTGGTCAAGGCCGGAACATAAACCTTTGGTGGCTCTACCACACAAAAATGGATATATTAGGGGATATAGCGTTTGTATTTGAAATGTAAACCTAGGAGGTCTTTTTTTACTATCCAATAAAACTCCGGATCTCTTTTCCCTTTTGCCTCTTGCCTTTTGCCTCTTGCCTTTTTAGGCAATTCGTGTGTTTACAACCCAGATACAAATGCTATAAAAGTAATGAAACTCTTCTACTACCAATACTCACCCAAACGATTCCCTGGTGGTCTCAATAACTTTGGCGATGACCTAAACCCTTGGCTATGGCAACAGTTAATCCCTAACTTACTAAATGACGATGAAAGCACCGCCTTTGTTGGAATCGGTACCCTCCTAAATAATTTACTATCCAAGCGTTTACCCAATGCTCGCCGAATCATCATTTTTAGTAGCGGAGTCGGTTATGAAAAGTTACCAAAACTCCAAGATTCCTGGACAATTTACTGTGTAAGAGGACCCCTCTCAGCCAAAGCCTTAGGCATTTCCCCTCAATTAGCCGTTACCGATGGAGCAGTGTTAGTCAGACGACTCTTCCATCCCACCAGTCAAAAAATCCATCAATTTGCCGTTATGCCCCATGCTAAATCTGCCAGATATGGCGGTCAAGCCTGGCATCAAATCTGTGAACAAATCGGCTTTAAGTATATTGACCCTCGTTTGCCTGTCGAGGAAGTATTATCTGCTATCAGCCAAACCAACATCTTACTAACAGAAGCTATGCATGGCGCAATTGTAGCCGATGCGCTACGAATTCCTTGGATTCCCATCTGCACTAATCCAACTATCTTAGCATTTAAATGGCAGGATTGGTGCTTATCTGTTGGTTTGAAATACCAACCCCAATATATCATGCCTCTGTGGGATTTATATCCTAGAACAGCACGGGGAATTCGTTCATCAATCCGTTATGCTCACTTTTGCTTCAATTGGCTCAAACAAGATCAGTTGCGTTCAGTCAAGACACTTTGGGGTGAAAAACAACAATTAATCGCCACTCAACTATTCAGAATCGCTCAAACTACCTCTCCCTACTTAAGTAAAGACCATCGCATCGAGCAACTTACCACTGAATTAGAAGAAAGGTTAGATAAATTGAAATCAAAGATGAATGATCAAGGATAAATTATGAAGGATGAAATATAAATTTCGATGTTGCTGAACTAAGGAATGAAATAATATAAAGTAACCTTGTATTAGTTATAAATTCCCAATTACCGATTCCTAATTCCCCATTATTGCTGATTTTCCACACTCCGATAACGGAGCCATTCAGCGATAAAAGCAACTGCACCTGATACCAGGATTAACAAAACACTAAGAGCATTTATATCTGGCTTAACACCAATGCGGATGCGGCTAAAGATTTCCATGGGTAGGGTAGTTGCACCAGTCCCAGCCGTAAAACTAGAAATCAGAAAATCATCCATACTTAGGACAAAAGACAATAAACAACCGGCAATAATCCCTGGCATCAATTCCGGTAGTAATATTTTTAGAAAAGCTTGTAGGGGCGTTGCTCCTAAATCAAGGGCTGCTTCTTCTAGGTGAGGGTCAAGTTGGGTGATACGGGAGGAAACAACAATGGCAATATAAGCCAAACAGAAAACTATATGAGCTGCTATGATAGTCCACAGACTAAGAGGAATAGCCATAACTGCCAAAAAGATGAGAGTTGCCACTGCGATCGCAATATCTGGGATAATCAGGGGTAAGTAGGATATCCCTCGATACAAGCGTTTCCCTGGAAACTGGTAACGGGCTAAACCGACTGCCATCATGGTACCCAATACCGCAGAAATCCCTACTGCCACTAGCGCTACCGTGAGACTATTGAATAGTGCGGTCCTTACACTCTCGTCCTGCCATAGTTTCAGGTACCACTTAAACGTGAATCCCTGCCACTGAGCACTGTATTTAGAGTCATTGAAGCTATAAAACGTCAGTACCAGCAGGGGTAAGTACATATAAAAGAACATCAGCAGGGAGAAAATACCTTGCCAAGAAACCCGGAGTTTTGGTTGAGAGTTTACCATGTCTAGGGGAAGCTCCTCCTGCTGATGGTAGAGTTGCTCATTAGTCATTTGTTAATTGTTAATTGTTAATTGTTAATTGTTAATTTTACTTGTTAATTTTACTTGTTACTTGTTACTTATTAATTTTACTTGTTACTTGTTACTTAATTTAAAGTTTATAGTTGAAATTTTCAATTTTTAGGAATGCAACCCTTTTCTTGTTATAGGTATCCGTGTAGGAATTGTGAGAATTGTTGATCCGAATTTCCCTACTCCCTACTCCCTACTCCCTACTCCCTACTCCCTACTCCCTACTCCCTACTCCCTACTCCCTACTCCCTACTCCCTACTCCCTACTCCCTACTCCCTACTCCCTTTTCTATAGTGCTAGGGCTGTGCTTTTGGATCACCATACTTAATCAAAAGTGCGATCGCTATACTCACCACCAAAATTAACATCATACTCAAAGCTGACCCAAATCCCCAGTTTTGAGTAGCTCCTAAAAACTGGTTATAAATCAATCTTGCTCCAGTCATACTCGATGCTCCCCCTAGCAATTCCGGATTAACAAAATCCCCTAATCCAGAGATAAATACCAGCAAAGAACCTGCAGCAATTCCTGGTAGAGTTTGGGGTACAGTTACTTTCCAAAACGTTTGATAGGGATTTGCCCCTAAATCCGCCGCCGCTTCTAACAAACGTTTGTCTAATTTTTCTATAGACGCATAGAGAATCAACACCATATATGGCAGAAAGCTGTAAGCCATTGCAATCAATACAGCAGCACTACGATTGAGCAAATCCAACCCTGGTAGTCCAAGACTAGTCAGTACTGTATTGAGAACCCCAGTCGGTCGCAGAATGGTAATCCAGGCATAAGAACGCAGTAGAGATGATGTCCACAACGGTAAGATAAAACCCAGCAGCAGTAAATTTTGCCACCGCTTGGGTGCTAGCTTAGCAATCCAATAAGCCACAGGAAATCCTAGCACAAGACAAATCACAGTGGTTCCCATGGCCAAAAAAAGCGATCGCCCCATCACTTGCAAGATTACTGGATCAAATACCCGCAAATAATTATCAATACCAGACGGATTGACCACATCTCCTGGTCTAATGTTGGGTACCAAACTTAGCTCAAAAATCACTAGGGTTGGCAGCACCAACAACAAAGCTAACCATATACCTGCTGGACTGAGCAATCCTAGGGGTTCTAACCACTGCCATCGTAAGTGTCTCTTATCTTGCATAACTGGGGATTCAGCAATGTTCTCAGTAACGCTTTCAGTGTTATTTATCATTAGTTTTTAATCATTATTTCTTATTCATTAATCCAAGACTTATAGCCTTTTTTTTTAATGCTATATTATGATATCTAGATTTAAACCTTTTAAAAAGGTGAATTATTATTTAGGATTTTATCACTATAAATTGGGATTTAATTTGTTAAAAATAGCAGTTTTAAATAGCGTTTCGCTCTTTTTGAGAGGTATTTTGAATGGTATGTTTATTTCTGCATTTCCGTACTATTTTCCTAAACTTTAGGGTGTTGAAAAGGGCTAATTCCTAACTCCTAAGCACTGGTCAACTGAGTCCAGTATCGGTCATAAAGTTCGCTAACCTCGTCAACAGGTGCAAGACCTTCACAACGTTCTAACGCTGATTGTTCTGGAAACAAACTTTGATCCTCTTGGATGTCACGGGACAATAGCTTAAAGGCTTTCTGGTTTGGTGTGGCGAAGCTCAACCGTTCACAAATTTGAGCAGCAACATCTGCTTCTAACATAAAGTTAATCCAAGCGTAGGCACCCTCAAGATTGGGAGCTGTTTTGGGAATTGCCAAGGTATCGGTCCACAAGGAAGAACCACTTTTCGGTAGGACGTACTGCAAATCTGGGTTTTCTGCCATGATTTCAACAGCATCAGAGGAGTAACACATCGCAAGCCATAAATCCCCACTTAGGATTTGCGATCGCCAAGCATCAGAAGAAAATGAAGCAATACTTGGTTTTAACTCCACCAACGTTTCATAGGCCTTTTTGATCTCCTGGGGATTGGTAGAGTTGTACGAGTAACCCAACATTTTCAAAGTTGCACCCATCACTTCTCGCACATCGTTGAGCAAAGTCATCCGTCTCGATAATTTATCTTTATATTGCCAAAGATAGCTCCAATCCTCCGGTACCTTAGATAGTTTTTTGGAGTTGTAAATCAAACCTGTTGTTCCCCAGCTCAGAGGAATACTGTGCAAATTGTTGGGGTCATATATAGGATTGAGGAACTTAGAAAACAGTCGATTTATTCCGATGATGCGTTCAAAATCCAGTTTCACCAACAGATCCAACTCCACCATCTTCCGCACCATGTAGTCAGACGGGTAGATAATGCTATAGGCTCCACCCCCAGAAGCCTGAAGTCGAGCAAGCATAGCTTCGTTGGAATCAAAGACATCGACTACAGCTTTGATTCCAGTTATTTCCTTAAAGCGGTCTAGTAGCTCATCATCGGTATAGTTAGTCCAAGTGTAGATAAATAGTTTATTTCTGTCACCTGGTGAAGGAGGTGTTGGTCTGACCTCAGCTAGAGTCCAGCCACATCCAGACAAGGTTAGACCTGATAGGGTAGCGACCGTGGCTAGCTGTAAAAAGTTGCGCCTTGTAGGGCGTTTTAGTAATGATTGTCGATCCTTAGAAAGCACGATTGAAAAGGTTGAAGGTTGACGTTTGTTTTTGCCCAGGCGTCCGAAGTAGGGTAGGTTGAAGAAAGTTATTCACAACGGATTACCCATTACCCATTACCCGAAAATGGATAGGATAATTAATCCACCAGAATTGATTTAGTCAACAAATAAAAATCTCTTGCTCTACTCAGCACTATTTTCCAAGCAAACTAGGCTCAAAAACTACCGAAATCCTCAAATTATTCCTCCAACACTCGACAATCCGTGGGTGCCCAACGAGCATAAATTGTCGTGTGAGGGTCTGGTAACTTGTTATTGGTGTTGGCCAGTATGACTCTGAGACAGTCGCCACTGAGTAACTCCACCACACACTGAATATGAGTACCCAGGTACATCGCGTGTTTGAGACGTCCTTCAAAGCAATTCATTGTAGTAGTAGTAGTTGTTGTTGTTGGGGGGGAAAGACTCAGGCGAATTTTCTCTGGTCGTACACCTACTACAATATCCTGAGTATTAGAATTATCCAGGACTTCTCTAACGGATGGAGACTCAACCACAATCTTGATACCAGTCTTGGTGGTAATTTCGAGTGAGTCGGCATCGGACTGTTGCAGACGACCTTTAAATAAATTGGTATCACCGATAAAGTCTGCCACAAAGGTTGTCCGAGGATTTTCATAGATTTCTCTGGGGGAACCAACTTGCTCAATTTTACCTGCACGCATCACAGCGATACGGTCAGAAAGACTCATAGCTTCTTCTTGGTCGTGGGTCACCATCACAAAGGTTAACCCCAGGTCTTGATGGAGATTTGACAGTTCCACCTGCATCTGTTTGCGCAGCTTGAAATCTAGCGCTCCCAAAGGTTCATCCAACAACAGCACCGCTGGTCGATTAACTAATGCTCGGGCTAATGCCACTCGTTGCTGTTGACCCCCAGACAATTGAGGGGGATACCGATTCGCCAATCCCTCCAGTTTCACTTGTTTGAGGGCTGCTTTGACTCGTTCCTCAACCTCCAATGAGGGTAGCTTTTTTAGCCGTAGACCGAAGGCAATATTTTCGGAAACACTCAGGTGATTGAATAGAGCATAACTTTGAAAGACAGTATTGACAGGTCGGCGGTGTGGTGGAATATGATTCATCGAGCGTCCCTGAATCATTACCTCCCCAGCTGAAGGCATCTCAAATCCCGCTACTAAACGCAAGGTTGTAGTCTTGCCACAGCCAGACGGACCAAGAATGCTAAAAAATTCTCCTCGACGGATAGTTAAGTCAACACCACGAACAACAGTCTCGGTGTCGAACACTTTAAAAACCTTCCGGAGTTCAACATCAAGTTTAGCTGTAGTCGTAGTAGTCGGACGTGGTTCTTTAACAGTCGTTTGAAACATGGTGGTTATTTCAGCAGTAGTGATGCCCCCAGAGTCATGCCTCGTCTGTCTGCATCTGTGCAACACGGTTTCTCTCCTTGGGTTTATTTTATCCTCCAACCTAAAAATACTCCTGCAGTAGCTAAACAGATCTGCACTGATCCAGTAGCTGAGGTGCAGAAGTAAATTGCTGGGTATTAGCCGTGACTAGGTATTAAGCTAATGGTAAGAGCTATTAGAACAGGGGCAAATCAGAGCCTCCTTAATCAAGGCTTTGGGGCAGATCTAGGTGAATTAGTGTGGGCAATCCCAAGGGCATATTCCAATTCTGCTCACTACACCCGGTCACCCTCAACCCCATACCCAGTTTTAACCGACAAGCTTGGGGCGTGAGTCCTGTTGTTTTGTTGTCAATTGTCAATCCTTAATTCTTAATTGAAAAGGGAGACTTATTCGGAATCAAAGCCAATAGGTTACTGGGATTGATCAGGTGACTATTCGCCTTAATTGCCCAATTCCGTGTTCTCCAAGTGCGATTCCCCATTCTCAGACCTCTGACGATGACATTAATTCAGCCTTCCTTATCTCCATTTGCAGTGCATCGATCTAATTCCCGCACTGTCGGACGCAAATACCAATCCGTAGTGATTATGGTACTGATTAGCCTATTCTTGCTGGGGGGAATTGCTTCCCGTTTAGCGTATTTACAGCTAGTTCAAGGGGAACGCAACCAACAGCTGGCAGAAAATAACCGGATTCGTCTGATTCCCAAGCCCCCTATACGGGGCAATATTTTTGACCGTAAGGGAAGAGTATTAGCTAGCTATCGGTTGTCTCACTCGGTATTTGTGTGGCCGATGGTTCTTAGGCAGGAGCAATGGCCCCAAACTCGCAAACGCCTGTCCCAAATTTTGAAGATACCAGACGCTGAGATTCAAAAGCGTCTGGAACAAGCGGGCTATAACTCTCCTTACCTACTTCGGATTGCCCGTGGTGTTACTCCCGCTCAAGTTACTGCCTTGGCTGAGTACAGCAATGAATTACAGGGGATAGAGGTGGATATTGATGCCTTGCGGTACTATCCCCATGGACAGCTATCGGCTCACGTTCTAGGTTATACTGGAGAGCTGGACTATGAAGAGCTGCAACGGCGTAAACCTGACGGCTACCGCCTCGGTGATGTGGTTGGCAAAATGGGGGTGGAGAAGTCCTATGAGCATCTGCTACGGGGAGAATGGGGCGGTCAGCAAGTAGAAGTTGATGGTGCTGGACGAGTCGTCAGGGTTCTGGGTCAGAAACAGGCACAAGCGGGTAAACCTATCCATATAACCATCGATATAGATGTGCAGAAGGCAGCCGAGGCAGCATTAGGCGATCGCAAAGGGGCAGTCGTGGCTATAGACCCCAACACCGGTGCTGTCCTCGCAATGGTTTCTCGTCCAACCTTTGACCCGAATATTTTCTCGACTCGCATCACCTCAGAAACCTGGCGAAAGCTACAAGGCAGAGGGAATCCGTTTATCAACCGGGCAATGCGAGGGTTTCCTCCAGCCAGTACATTTAAGGTGGTCACGGCTTCGGCGGGTATGGAATCTGGTCGGTATTCTCCCAAAACTGTTTTACAGACTTATCCTTACCTGTATGTCGGTGGTCATGCCTTTGGGGAGTGGAACCGAGCCGGATTTGGTCCAATGGGATTTGTGGGTGCTATGGCTTGGAGCAGTAACACCTTCTTTGGTCAAATCGGTCGAGGGGTTGGGGGGAAAACCCTGATTGAATGGGCTCGTAGATATGGCTTTGGTGAAAAAACTGGTATTGAGTTATCCGGCGAATCCAGTGGTTTGATAGTGGATGATGCCTGGAAGCGGAAAAACTACAATTGGGGATGGACCGTTGGGGATACCATAAATATGTCTATTGGTCAAGGGTTTACCCTAGGAACACCCTTACAATCCTCGGTGATGTTTTCTGCAGTTGCCAATGGTGGCTATCGGGTTAAACCCCACTTGCTCAAGAACAATCAGGATGCTATTAAAGGGCGAGTGTCCATCAATATGAAGCCATCAACGATTCAGACCCTGCGCCGAGGATTGCGAGCTGTGGTAACTGGGGGAACAGGAGCGGCATTGAGGGTGCCAGAGTTGCCTCCTGCCGCTGGTAAGAGTGGAACAGCAGAGGCTCCTCCTGGGAAAGCTCATGCTTGGTTTGGTGGTTTTGCCCCCTATGATAAACCCGAGATTGCGGTTGTTGCTTTTGTGGAACATTCCGGCGGCGGTGGAGGTTCAGTGGCAGGACCAATTGTGCGCCAGGTGATGGAGGCTTATTTTAAACATAAATAGTCTTAATTATGTTTAATCTCTAGGAGAATCTGGTTAGTCATTTTCGACTCAGGATTAACCAACTCATGGCTAACCAACTCAGGATTAACCAACTCATGGCTAACCACTCAAGGTGTTGACATGATCTGAATTCCCTGACTCGATAACTTGGTCACCCAAAACTCCAAATCTGGGTCAGTAATCTCAATGCTTACTTTCTGTTGAATTTCCTGGGCTTGCTCCTGGGACTCGCACAGGGCAAATACCGTCGGACCGGAACCAGACATCATGGTTCCTATCGCACCACTATTCTCAAAGGCTTCCCGTAGTTGCAAGACTTGGGGGTGATTGGGTAACACCACTTTCTCTAAATCATTGCGCAATAGTTTTCCAATCTGTCCCCCATCCTTATTGAGGATTTCCTTAACCATCGGACCACTATGAAAACGATTAGCACGGGATTCTAAGTCCTCAGGCTCCCGGATATAGGTTTCCCCAAACTGATTCCGATAAGTCTGATAAGCCCAAGCAGTAGAAACCATGAGACTGCGGTATTTACCCAACACGACATATAGAGAATCTAGTCCCGGTAGGGCAGACAATCGCTCACCTCTCCCCAGAGCTAGAGCGGTGCCACCAGCAAGGCAAAACGGCACATCCGATCCAAGCTGTGCTGCCAATTGTTCTAATTCCGGGTGGGTTAATCCCAATTGCCACAACATATCGATTCCTACTAACACAGCCGCTGCATCCGTCGAGCCACCAGCTAGTCCAGCCGCTACAGGAATTCGCTTGTGGATAGTAATTTCCACACCACCCAAGTTAGCAAAATACTCAGGAAACTCCTCCCACATCAAGGCAGCTGCTTTATAAGCGAGGTTGCTTTCATCCGTTGGCACTTCGGGATGATGACAGTGGACTTTAATCTCCTGTGTACCAATGGCACGGATGTCGATTTGATCAGCTAATTCGATGCTTTGGAGAATCATTGCGAGTTCGTGATAACCATCACCCGCATCACCGAGGATTTCCAAATACAGATTGATTTTAGCTGGGGCATTTAGGGAGTATGAATGCATTCTTTATGGTGATCTGATTCGCTAGGGCTATCCATTGAGCAACACTAAGGTCTTCGGCTCGGGCTTGAGGGCTTATTTCTAATTGTTCCAGCAATTGGGTGATGCGATCGCGTTCAATTACAGATTTTAAATTATTGCGCAACATTTTACGTTTGCTGCCAAAGCCCAGTTTCAATAGTGTCTCCAAGCATCTGGGGTCAGAAGCTGGTGGTTCGGCTAGGCTCGGATGTAAGCGCACCACAGCAGAATCCACCTTGGGGGGAGGAGAGAAGGCCGACCCAGGGACATCGCAAATCAATTCACATTCGGCGAGATACTGCACCCGCACTGATAATGCCCCGAATTGTCTACAACTGGGTTTGGCATATAACCGCTGAGCGACTTCTTTTTGCACTAGCAGCACGATTAAATCAA
Source organism: Moorena sp. SIO4A5 (assembly GCF_010672005.1). Classification (NCBI taxonomy): domain Bacteria; kingdom Bacillati; phylum Cyanobacteriota; class Cyanophyceae; order Coleofasciculales; family Coleofasciculaceae; genus Moorena; species Moorena sp. SIO4A5. The sequence continues at coordinate 19,169 of NZ_JAAHHZ010000093.1, forward strand.
ACCCTGGCACAGCTGGCTGAGTAATAGTACCTAGTAACTTTTCCAGAATTGGACCGGTGATATTATATGGGATATTGGCAACAACTTTATTAGGTTTTTGTAAATTAGAAAAGTTAGCTAACAATGTATCTAACTCTAGGGATAGAAAGTCCCCTTGCAGAAGTAAAAAATTATCTATCTTACCGAGTTTTTTTACTAAAAATCGGCACAAGTCTCGATCAATTTCTACCGCCACTACAGACTGAACAAAAGGCAGTAACCGCTGGGTAAGAATGCCAGTACCCGGACCAATTTCTAGAATGCGATCGCTTTTTTGTAAATTAGCGGCTGTCACGATTTGGTTGAGTGCCTCCTCGCTACGCAGCCAATGTTGAGCAAATTTTTTACGAGCTTTTAACGTCATTGCCCAATTTTATAGCATTTATCAATTCGGTCCCCAATTGGTAAGCTATCAGCGTGTCGCTTATCAGTTATCAGCTAATGCGCTACAGATGGTGCTACTTGAGGTGCTATCAGCGTGTCGCTTATCAGCATATGCTTACCTTTCAATTATCATTAATCTGGAACTATTAAATTCTCCCTAAAGAGGTTTATTTTAACCACCTCAATTCCCGTGAGCTTTTAGCTGACGGCTGACGGCTGACGGCTGACGGCTGACTGCTTACATCACGTCTAATTGGGTTGATACCATAAATGTTAGTTTTTAATTAACCACTAACAAGTAACCAAGTTCCTTGAATTATCAGTAGTAAACCGACCAACAAGATTTTAAAGGTTCCTCAATGGATTTTCAGGAAGTTCTGGAACAAACCTTGGTTTTGCCAGGCGTAATTCTTAGCAACACGCTTTAACTTGGCAATATTGCTCCGAGTCGCATCATCCATTGTGTCATTAGTGATTTCCGGTTGTAGACGCAGGTAACGAGAAACTGTTGCATCTTCGGATTCTAAGCTACCCATCAACTCTTTGGTAATATACCGGTGAATGTCAGAAGGAGCATCAAATAGCACTTCAATCAATCGTCCTTGCCATCCCCATTGTCCCAATCCCCAGCCTTTAGCTTTTTCCCAAGGAATGGAGCGGTTGGATTCTCCTGTGCCAATCGAGATTATAGAAATTTCCTCAAGGGAATGATTTAACCGGATCGCTTCAGCTAATGCACAGCTTGAGGGATTATTCGCCCCAACCCCACCATCAATTGCCGAGTAAGTCTTGCTTTGAGTCTTGAGCTGATGGGCTGGAAAATAGGTGGGGGCAGATGCGGAACAGACACAGGCTTCCCATAAGGGAACATCAAAATAATCTTTGTCTTCACGCCAGCTTTTAAAGACAATCGGCATGCGACTAATGGTGTCGTAGGCTGTGATCAACAGCCGAGGTGAATCGTAGATATCCGACAGTTTGGTCGTCCCAAACTGTTCTTTCATCACCTCAATTAACCCCTGATTGGAGTGTTTAGGAGCAGAAAGACCATACTGAAGGATCACCTTAAGCCGCTTTAGTGAAAAACGGCTGGTGTAGCGGAAAATCCTTTCCCCTTTCTGTTCATAAAGTCTAATCATCTCCCGACTGGGGATGCCAGTGGCAATCCCGGCAGCCAAGATTGAACCAGTGGAGGTACCTGCAATTAAATCAAAATACTTGTTGAGGGGCTGGTTAATCTCTTTCTCCAATTCTGCCAAGATTACTGCTGCGATAACGCCCCGAATACCACCGCCATCTAAGCTGAGTATGCGAAAAGTCATGATCCCCCTAAAAACCCACGATGTTGAATTATTCCTCCTACCTATTGTGACGGGTTCTAGTCACTTCCAGGGTGATATTACCTCCAAAATCTGGAATCGGGGCACCAGGTTTGCTTAACTGCACCTGAACTTGCTCCACCTTATCGAATTCTAGAATCGCATTAGCAATTTGAACTGCCAATTTTTCGATCAGGGCACATTTTGAGGTTTTAACCAAATGCTTGACAGTATCAATAGTTTGCCGATAATCCATGGTATCCCTAAGGTCATCACTTTCTCCCGCAGGGCTTAGATCTAGCCACAGGGTCAGGTCTACTTCAAACCACTGTCCTAGGGTCTGTTCTTCCGGTAGGTAGCCAGTGTAACCGTAGCAGCGAATATTGCTCAGTTTAATACAGTCCATCATTTGTCAAGTTTTCCCTCATCTATGCTTTATCACCAAAGTCAACGATTGCCATTAGCGCTACTACTTTGGGTTAATCGCTTTTAAAATCTAATGTTTAAAAATGAGAATTGCTGGAATTTACTACCAGAATTTTTGTCTCAATTCAACCCCTAGCATACAACGATATCTCTTGCTGTGCTTTCACCCTTCGTTCTCTTGGTGCGCGTTCACGCTTGTCGGGACACCCGACCGGGGTCGCACCGCGTCGCAAAAAGTGCGGTGTTGCACCGCTGCCTAAGTCCGCTCCTTTATTAGATTTGTACCCAAGCAATCCATAACCAGGGACTTGTGTTTTATAGTCTTAGTCTGTTCCAGTCTCTAAGGATACTGCTGGAGAAAGGGGTTTCCCGATTTGGGGTTCGGTACCTGTAAGTAGACGCTGGATGTTACTGCGGTGACGGATGATGACATATATGCCAGCAGCAATACCAAATAACTCATAGGCAAGAGGAGCTTTGGTAAGGTACATCAGTAGGGAAACAGCGATCGCACCAGCAATGGAACTGAGAGAGACAATACGAGAAATTGCCAAGACTACTGCAAATACACCTAAGGTTCCTAACCCTACAGGCCAAGACATGGTGAAGATAACACCTATACTGGTCGCAACGGATTTACCTCCGGTGAAGTTTAGCCAAATGGATTTACTATGACCAAAGATAGCAGCAAACGCAGCTAATGCCACTAACCAGGGTTGCCACGTTTCAGGCAGTAGGGAAACTTGTGTCAGGGTATAAAAGCCATTGACTAGACTAATAGCAGCTACTCCTTTCAAGGCATCAATCAGTAATACCACCACTGCTGGTCCTTTGCCCACAGTTCTCAATATATTGGTGGCACCGGTGGAGCCAGAGCCATGCTCACGAATATCAATATCTTTAAGCCAGCGTCCTGCTAGGTAACCAGTAGGCAGGGAACCTAATAAATAGGCTGAGATTACTAGTAGCCCACTCCAAGTTAAGTTAAGTACCATTGGTGTCATGTTGAAAATTTTCACAAGATCCGGCATTGACATCCTCCCGCCGCTAAATCCGGCGATTATAGCGGGGGATTCCTAAGACTCACGACTTAGGTTTCTGCTTCCTTCTCCCTTTTTTTGGAGTTTTTCGCACCAGCCTTCCGAGACTTACTCTCCTCGGGTCTTACGGTCGCTCCACAGACTGACACGGCAAGCCCTGCCGCCAAAATATTAATTGATGCGTTGATATCGCGATCGTGGTGAGTATTGCAAGATGGACAATCCCACTCTCGAACATTTAACGGTAAAGATTCGACGCGATTCAAGCACACAGAACATAACTTGCTACTGGGAAACCATCTGTCAATTGATACAGCTTCACGGTTGTACCACTCTGACTTGTATTTGATTTGACGGATTATTTCTGCCCAGTTAGCATCACTAATCACCAGCGCTAATTTGTGGTTTTTGACCAGATTTTTCACAGCTAAGTCCTCAAACGCAATCAATTGGTTTTCTTTGACCAGTTTAGTAGTTAGCTTGTGGGTAAAATCCCTTCTAGCGTCCTTGATTTTTGCGTGTATCCTGGCTACCTTCAATCTGGCTTTGTAGCGATTGTTAGATCCTTTCTGTTTCCGCGACAAAGCTTTTTGGTATTTAGCCAGTTTTTTCTTGAGCTTTTTAAAATGCTTTGGGTTAGCAATCTTATCTCCGTCACTGGTTGTAATTAGGCTAGTAATTCCTAGATCAAAACCAACTCGTTTATCCGTGGTAGGTAAACTCAAGTCTCTAGGGTCATTGAACCTGATCGAGACATGCCAACGATTGGACGGATCTAAACTAACTGTAACGGTACTTGGATTGCAGTTTGCAGGTAGCTGACGACTCCAGCGAATAGGCAAAGGTTCTTGACATTTAGCTAGATATATCTGACCATTTTTCCATTTAAATGCGGATTTTGTGAATTCCGCACTACCACCATTCCGCTTTTTCTTGAAGTTTGGATATTTAATGCGACCTGCAAAGAAGTTCGTAAAAGCAGTTTGAAGATGTCTTAATCCCTGTTGAAGTGGAACAGAGCTAACTTCATTTAAAAAGAACAAATCATCCTCTTTCTTCCATCCTGTCAACATTGAGGAAGTTTCTTTATAGCTGACTCGTTTTTGGTGCTCGTACCATCCTTTTGTTCTAGCGTCCAAGGCTTTGTTGTATACAAGTCTTACGCAGCCTAGAGTTCTCCTTAACAGAGTCTCCTGTTCAGGGGTTGGGTAAAAACGGTAACGGTAAGCTTTTTCAGTCATGCTTACATTTTAAAGCGTTCCGTGTAAGATGTCAAGGGGAGGTGCAGCGCACCTAGCAATTCATGAGGGGCTGTGTGCGGAACCTGCGTCCGCACTTTATACGCCCCGTCTCCCGCTAACCCTACCGGTATAACGGGAGTATTCTTGCTCTTAAGGATAATCGTCATAGGTATACATCTGCCGAGGATCAGGTGCAAAAGCCAACCATAGGGGAAATTGCAATAATGAGAGACTGATTTTATCTTCGGTTTCGTCAACAATGATTAAGGCTAACTGATCCCGCTTGATCAGTCGTTCCGCTTTTTGAACCAGGGCTATTGGATCTTCAAATAAAACAACTCCCCGTTCTGGACCAAAATCACTACGGGATATTCCTAGGCAGTCCTGTAATCCTCTGCGCCATTCTCCCAGTCGTTCTGGGGTGTTGGCAAGGACAAGAGTACGTAGGCGATTGTCGTATAGTGTCCGCAACACGGATATAACCGCTGAGGCAATCAAAACATTTTGTAAGCGGCTCCCCATAGTTTGCAGCGCACCACGACCACCTTGGGAAAAAAACCACTGAGACACTTTTTCAGCGTGAATTGGCTCAAAGGTACGACGCAGTTGCCAGGGAGGACCATAATAATCTGGCATTTTGCGATATTGATCCAACAGCTGACGAATCTGTCGGACTTCGTCTTTAAAGGCTTGTTCGGCAAATTGTGGGTTGCCTCTGGTCGGGGGTGGTGGGGGGTCTTCTAATGGTGACCGTGGTGCTTCGGTTGGCGGCTGGGAGAGTTCCAGTTGTTCAGCAGCAGCAGCTAGGTCTTGTAAGGAGCCAACCAAATAATCTTTAAAGCCTTGAACCCGAATGGCTAGCTCTTGAGATACACCCGCAAAACTGGTGCGCATTTCTTCACGAATGCGTTCCCGGCGGCGTTCTAATTGCTCAATAGAAATTTGCAACTTTTGCTTGCGTTGCTCCAGTTCGGTCAGACCTTCAAGTATCATCCGCTCCACAACTGCTTGGGTGGTTCCCAATTCCTTTGAAACCAGTGACTGTTCATGGTTTTGCAGATGGGCAATTCTCTGTCTCAACTCCTGTTCTTTTTGCTCAAGTTCAGCCACAGTTTGAGCTAAGCTAGCCATTTTTTTTGCTTGATCTGAAGACTGCCCTAGTTGAATTTGACTTACTTTCTCCTCCTGCAGCGGATCACTTGACTGTGTGGCTTTAGCTTTGTCATGGTCTGATAGGGTCAGAGAAATGGGAGGAAGGTCGGGAGCTTGAGAGTTATCCCTAGGAGTAGCCCTATCCTGATTTGGCAAATTTGACTCC